>JBBQQS010000010.1:0-23777 GCA_038215525.1 Bryobacterales bacterium | reverse complement strand
CCCGTGGCAGTGGAAGCAGTTCTCCGAGAGAATCGGTCGAATGTCACGGCCATAGTCCAGGCGGGGAGCGGACAGCCCGGCAGCGGGGGTGAGCAGCGCGAGATAGAGAAGATAACGCATCGGATTATCCTCCCATTGTGTCGCAGAGTAGACTGGCAAAGTGAACGCTGATCTTGTCTTGGCCGATGACGCCACCGGAGCGCTGGAGTGCGCGTCACTCCTGGCCGGCATGGGCGTCGCGGTGACGATTAACTTCGGAGGGCAAAGAAAGGCTCCGGGAGTGCTGGTGGTCGATACCGAAACCCGGCATCTCTCCGGGGAGGCCGCCGGGGCAGTGGTGCGGGGTTGGGCCATTACGGGCCTCTTCAAGAAGACTGACTCGACGTTGCGGGGCAACATCGCCGCTGAACTGCTGGCGCTGCCGGGTCCGGTGGTGTACCTGCCGGCGTATCCGGCTTTGGGGAGGACGGTGCGGGAGGGCCGGCTTTTCGTGGATGGCGTGCCGGTGCACGAGACCGATTTCGCGCGGGATAGGCGGCACCCGGTGACGAGTTCGTCAATCGCGGCGCTGTTCCCGGCGGGCACGACGCGGCTGGTTCCGGAGCCTTCGGCGCTGTCGCTCGATGACGAGCGGGTGCAAATCTGTGACGCCGAGACGGACGCCGACTTGGCCCGGTTCGCCGAGGTGCTTGCGGGGCGGCGAGTGACGATAGCGGGCCCGGGCGGGATCGTGAAGCTATGGGCTGGCCTGCGCGACTTTCCGCGGGCGGTGGCGCGGGTGAGGCCGAAGATCCGCACGTGGCTGGTGGTGTGCGGGAGCTTGCATCCGCAGTCGCGCCGGCAGGCGGAGGCGGCACACGGCATGACGGTGCTGGCGACACCGGCTGGTTTCGGAACCCCGGAGCGGGAGGCTGGCGAGTTAGCCTTGCGGGCGGTGGAGTGGATCGGCCGGCATGAGCCGGAGGGCGTCCTGATCATGGGCGGCGATACGGCGATCGCGGTGTGGCGGGCGTTAGGGATCGATACACTGGAGCCATTGCCCGAGGTATTGCCCGGAATCGCGGCGTGCTTGGGGCAAGGCCGGTTATTCGTGACTAAGGCCGGCGGCTTCGGCGGTGAGGACTTAGTACAACAAGTAAGAGAAAGATTCATATGATTGGTATCACCATGGGCGACTCGAGCGGTGTCGGCCCTGAAATTCTTCTAAAAACAAAGATCTCAGTTCCTTTCGTAGTTTATGGCGACTTAGTGCCATTGCAGTTACTCAATCTTCGGCTTGGCTTAGGCCTCGACTTAGCCAGTATTGACAAGCCGGCGGATTATCAGGCCGGGCAAGTAAATATTCTCGATACTAAGTTGCTTCGGGAAGAAGCACTTACTCCCGGTAAGATTAATGCGGCTTCTGGCCATGCGGCGCGCGAGTATGTGGTGCGCGCGACGCAGGCCGCTTTGGCGAAAGAGATCTCCGCCATCGTGACGCTGCCCATGAACAAAGAGGCGACGCAACTGACCGATCCGCACTTTACCGGCCACACCGAACTGATCGGCGAACTCTGCGGCAGCGACGATGTCACCATCATGCTGGCTTCGCCGGACTTGATTGCGACCCATGTGAGCACGCATTGCTCCTTACGGCAAGCGATCGAGCGGTGCCGGGAGCCGCGGATCCGGCGGATCATCGAACTGACATGGCACGCGGCGCGGCGGTTGAAGCCGAACGCGCGGGTGGCAGTGGCGGGGCTGAATCCGCATGCCGGGGAGAACGGGCTCTTCGGCGAGGAAGAGATCACCGATATCCGGCCGGCTGTCGAGTGGGCGCGGGCGCAAGGGTGGGACGTGGAGGGTCCTTTGCCACCGGACACGCTGTTTTACCTAGCGGTTCGTCGCAAAAAATACGACGCCGTGGTGTGCATGTACCACGACCAGGGACATATCCCGTCGAAACTGCTCGACTTCGAAGGCGGGGTGAATATCGCCTTAGGGCTGCCGATTATCCGGACTTCCGTGGACCATGGGACGGCGTTCGATATCGCCTGGAAGGGCGAGGCATCGACGCGGAGTTTTGAGGCGGCGCTCGAGATGGCCCTGCGGCTGATCGAGTAAAGTGACGAAACGAACCCGGGAGTTGTTCATTCTATTGAGCCGGACTAACAATGACCTTCGATTGGCATCGGCGGCTGCAATCCCGCAATTGTACGATAACATGGCCGAGCAAGGAGTTCGCGAGGAATGGGGAATGGGGTTTCCCCCAAAGTGGATACTTGGCTTGGGTGGGGGAGGGGGAAGTGGCTTTTTTACAATGGGTCAGCGGACGACTTGGCACAGGCAGTGCTGGGCGACATTCTGCGGCAATTTTCTGTGAACGGTTACGGCGGGCATCGCGCATTGAGCCGATGCAGGCCTTGCGAGACGAGTAAACTAAGGGGCATGCTGTGTCGCCGGGATTTTCTTTTCTCGCTCGCTTCGTTTTCTCTGGCCGGTGCGGCGGTGAAGCGGCCGAATGTATTGCTCTTTCTAGCCGATGACTTCGGGTTTGAATGCCTGGGTAGTTACGGAGGGCGGAGTTACCGGACGCCTCATTTGGATCAACTGGCGGCCGAAGGCATGCGCTTTCGTTATGCCTTCGCGCAGCCGCTGTGCACGCCGACGCGCATGCAATTGATGACCGGGAAGCTGAACTTCCGGAATTGGAAGGCGTTCGGCATTATGGACCCGAAGGAGCGCACGTTTGGGCACTTGTTCCAGGAGCAGGGCTATAAGACCGCGATCGCGGGCAAGTGGCAGTTCTGGAGTTACAATCCGCCGGGCTTCGAAGAGGAGTGGCGCGGCAAAGGTAAGCGCATTGAAGATGCGGGATTCGATGAGTATAGTGTTTGGCATGCGGCGCATACGGAGGACAAGGGCTCGCGCTACGGCGACCCGACTTACTACGAAAACGGCAAGTTATTCAAGAGTCAGCGGGATCGGTATGGAGATGATATTTCTGCTGACTTTTTATTGCGATTTATCGAGAAACACCAAGCTGAGCCGTGGTTTGTCTACTATCCGCTGGCTTTGACGCATGCGCCATTTACGCCGACGCCGAAGAGTGCTGATTGGGATCGCGCGCGCCTGAAGAACGATACGAAATATTTTGCCGATCAGGTGGAGTATCTGGACGGGATTGTGGGCCGGATGTTGAAGCGATTGGATGAGTTGAAGCTGAGCGAGAATACGCTAGTGCTGTTCTATGGCGACAATGGCACCTTGGATACGATCCGGACGAAGCTGGAACGGAAGGGCCGGGTGGAAGAGTTCCAGGGCGGCAAGGGCGACACGACGGAAGCGGGGATGCGGGTGCCGTTGATTGTGAGGTGGAAGGGTAAGGCTAAGGTGGGCGTTTGCGATGACTTAGTGGATTCCTGCGACTTTGTGCCGACTCTTTGCGAGGCGACCGGTGTGTCGGCGAAGTCGATGGGGGTGCAGGATGGCCGGAGTTTTCTGCCGCAGTTACAGGGCCGGAAAGGGCAACCACGGGAGTTGATTTACTCGTGGTACGATCCGCGGCCGGGCCATGGTAAGGAGCGCTGGACGAAGACCGATCGCTATGTTTTCGACCAGCGCTGGAAGCTTTATGAAGATGGCCGGCTGTATGATTGGGCGGCCGATCCGCGGGAGACGAAGCCGGTGGAGAATCCGGCGGTGCGGGCGCGGTTCGCCAAGGCGCTGGCGCATTACAAGAAGCAGGAGCGCCCCGCCTAGGGAACGTGTGCTAATCTCATCGGACAAATGCTTTCACGACGTGCCGCCATGTTGACCTTAGCTGCTACGCCCTTGCCTGCGGCCAATGAATTGTGCTTTCAGAGTGCGCAGGAGTTGGCGGCGCTGATTCGGAAGAAGAAGCTATCGGCGCGGGAGTTACTCGCGGCGCACTTACAGCAGATTGAGCGGGTGAATCCGAAACTGAACGCGATCGTGACGATAGTGGCGGAGCAGGCGCAGAAGTCCGCCGCGGCGGCCGATGAGCGGCAGGCGAAGAAGCAGCCGCTGGGCGTGCTGCATGGCCTGCCGATTGCCCACAAAGACTTAGTGAATACGAAAGGCATTCGCACGACTTACGGATCGCTAATCTTTAAGGACCACATCCCGGATACGGACGATCCGATGGTGGAGCGGGTGCGCGAGGCGGGTGCGATACTCCTGGGCAAGACCAATACTCCGGAGTTTGGCGCGGGGTCGCAGACGTTTAACGCGGTGTTTGGGGCGACGCGCAACCCCTATGATGCGACGAAGACCTGCGGCGGGTCGAGCGGTGGGGCGGCGGTGGCGCTGGCGGCGGGGATGTTGCCGATTGCGGATGGGAGTGACTTGGGCGGGTCCTTGCGGAATCCGGCGTCTTTTTGCAATATCGTGGGCTTTCGGCCGTCGCCGGGGCGGGTGCCAGGGCCGAGCTTTTCGCCGCTGAGCACCGGTGGTCCGATGGCGCGCAATGTCTCTGACGTGGCGCTGCTGTTGAGTGCGATTGCGGGTCCGCACCCGGACGCGCCGTTGTCGCTGCAGGAGGCGGGGAGTACTTTCCGGCAGCCGTTGGGACGAAGTTTCCGGGGCGTGAGGGTGGCATGGTTTAAGAACCTGGGCGGGTTACCGTTTGACCCGCGAGTGACGGCGGTGGTGAATGCGCAGCGGAAGGTATTCACCGATCTGGGCTGCGTGGTGGAAGAAGCGGAACCTGACTTTACGGGCGCGGACTTTGCCTTTAAGACTTTGCGGGCGTGGGGTTCGGCTGCCGGGCAAGGCGACCGGTTGAAGACGCATCGCGCGCTCTATAAGGACACTTTGCTGGCGGAAGTGGAACTGGGGTTGGCGTTGACGGGCAGCGAGGTGGCGCGCGCGGAAAAACTACATACGGAAATCTGGCATCGCTTTCAGCATTTTCTGACGACTTACGAATATTTTATCTTGCCAGTTACTCAGGTGCCACCGTTTGACGTAATTACGCCCTATCCCAAAGAAATTAACGGGACGCGGATGGAGAGTTACATCGACTGGATGAAGGCTTGCTGGTATATTACGCTGACGGGCAGCCCGGCGATCAGCGTGCCGGCCGGATTTACTCCCGAAGGGTTACCGGTAGGCGCGCAGATCGTCGGGCGTCACCATCAGGATTTCGCGGTGTTGCAATTAGGGTATGCCTTTGAGCAAGCAACGCACGTCGGACGGAAGCGGCCGTCGGTTTAGCCTTCCACCAGCACCCGGAGGTCGCGCGCGATGGCCTTCATCGATTCAGCTTGGGCGGCCAACTGCTGACTGGCGGCGGCATTCTCTTCTGAGCTGGCGGCGTTGCTTTGGGTGACGACGTTCATCTGCTGGATGGAGCTTGAGACCTGTTCGATGCCGCGCGATTGCTCGCGGCTGCCGACGTTCACTTGGTCGACCAAGACTTTTACCTTACCGGCGCTATCGCTGATGGAGTGGATGACCCGGACTACTTGCTCGAGCTTGAGGCTGCCTTCGTTGGACCGGGCGATGGAATCTTCAATCAGGGGAGCGGTGTCCTTGGCGGCCTGGGCGGAGCGCTGGGCCAGGTTCCGGACTTCGTCGGCCACCACGGCAAAGCCGGCGCCGGATGCGCCGGCCCGTGCGGCTTCGACGGCCGCGTTCAAGGCCAGAATGTTGGTTTGGAAAGCAATTTCGTCAATGATCTTGATAATTTTCGAGATTTTACCGCTGGACGTCTTGATGTCCGCCATGGAAGAAGCCATCTGGTCGAGAGCGAGGTTACTGTCTTTCACCTGCTGATCGACGCGGGCCATCTCTTCGGAGGCGGTGCGCGAATGCTCGGCGTTCTTCTTGGTCATGATGGTGATCTCTTCACTCGCCGATGAAGTCTCTTCGAGGGACGCGGATTGTTCGCTGGCGCCCTGGGCGAGGCCCTGGCTCGATTCCGAGATCTGCACCACCGCGTTGGTAACCTGGGCCGAACTCTCGGAGATCGCCTCAATCAAGCCGCTCAATTTCTTGGTAATCCCGGTGATCAACAAGTGGACACCAAGGCCGATCAGCAGGGAGAGCGGGAGGAGCCAGACGATGGTTTGGCCCAGGCCGGCTCGCACGACGGCGTCGACGCGGTCGAGTTTAGAGCGCAGCAGGAAGATTCCGGGTTGGTCACCTTCGCGCCACCCTTCCATGGGGAAACCAAGAGCGTCCTTACCGTTGTGATTCGGGCTGGTGCCGGGGTCGCCGTGGCAGGCCAGACAATCGCCGGTGAGGCGGATGGGGCGGGCGAAGACAATTTCGTTCGCCGACTCATTGACCGCGAAGTACTCGGCCAAGCGGTCCTTATCGATGGCGTTCAGGATCTGTTCTTCTTCCGGTTTAGGCGCATTCTTGGAATTGCGGGGACTGCGAGCGGCGACCCGGAATTCGTAGCCTTCCTTTGCGGCAACTTCAATGATCGAATTCCACGCGGCCACGACGGGTACGGTCTTATAGAAACTCGTTTGGCGATAGTCACTGGTGGTGGCAGCGTCGGCCTTCAGCTTCGCTTCGTCGAACATGCGCTCGCTGCGCATTTGTGAGACGGATCGCCGGGTGCTTTCCGCGCTCAGGATCGTTGTCCGCATCGATCCGCGCAGCGCCTCAATGCCTTGGTTCCGGATTACTGAGCGCTGGATTAAAAGGCCAGCGGTAACCGTCAGCACGATTGAGCCGACCGTAATCCCGACAATTTTCGTTCTTAGCACCATAAACAACTCCTTCATGCCGCGCCTAAGGTGGGCTACAGGGTGTCATATCGGAAATTTTGTCAATAGGGTTGAAGAACTCGGCAAATAAATTCTCTTGACGAAAAGAGAACAAAAAGCGAAACTATATTCGAAAGGAAGTATCCCTATGTCCCTAGCCCAGGTAGCGATTGGCGAGGTTTCCGCCGCACATGAGTTTTTCAACCGGTCGACATCGAATTTGACGGAGGCGCATGCGAACTTCGTTCCGGCGGCTGGGATGATGACAGCGGCGCAGCAGGTGGCGCATGCGGCGCAGACGATCGAATGGTTTTTGGAGGGAGCCTTCGGGCCGGAAGGTTTCGATATGGATTTCGATGCGCATGCCAAGATAATCGCCGGCGTGACCTCGCTGGCAGAGGCGCGCGAATGGTTTGAGAAGGCGGTGGAGAAGGCGAAGGCGACGCTGGCGGGGAAGTCCGATGCGGACTTGATGACTCTGCTGCCGTCAGGGCCGATCATGGGGGGGATGCCGCGGATGGCGATGATTGGCGCGATTACGGACCATACGGCGCACCATCGGGGCGCGCTGACGGTGTACGCGCGGCTGAATCAGGTGGTGCCGCCGATGCCGTACATGTAAAGACGGGCCAAGGGCCCCGCCTACAAAGGTTAGGGGAGTTCGAGTTCGATCTTCTTGGTGGCCGGGTCGAGGGCGGTGATCTTGAAGGTGCGGACCTGGCCGGACTTGGGGCCGTCATCGACTTGGGGACCGCCGACGCCTTGCTTCCAACGCTGAGCGAGCATGGCGCTAAGTGAACTGACGTCGGCGCCGCTGCTGGCTTTGCCGGATTCGGCAGCGGGGGCGGACTTTTTGTTGAGGCGGCATTGAGCGAAGACGCCATCGCCCAGATCGATCTTGGCGCGGCCGTCGTTCACTTCAGCGACGCGGCCAGTGACCGTGTCGCCCACTTTGTGCTCGCCGATGAAGTCATCGGTGCGGGTGGGGAGCAACTGCTTCATGCCTAAGCGCAAACGGCGACGCTCTTTGTCGATTTCGAGGACTTGAGCCATCACCACTTGGCCGGTTTTGAGGGCGTCGGAGGGGTGCTCCAAGCGCTTCTCGTGAGTGATGTCACCCACGTGGATCATGCCTTCGATGCCTTCGGCGATGTCGATAAAGGCACCGAATTTCTGGAGCGAGATCACCTTGCCTTCGACACTGGAGCCGATGGGATAGGTCTGGTCCATGGCGGCCCAGGGATCGCCGAGCACTTGCTTCAAGCCGAGGGCGATGCGCTTGTCGGCGGGGTTGACCTGGAGGATCTGTACTTCGACCGATTCGCCCACCTTGAGGATGTCGGAAGGCTTGCGGATCTTCTTGGTCCAGGACATTTCGGAGACATGGACCATGCCGTCGATGCCGGGCTCGAGTTCGACGAAGGCGCCGAAGTCGGTGAGGCGGACGACGGCGCCGGTGAGGCGGGTGCCGACTTGATATTTGTCGCCTACCTGGCTCCAGGGCTCCGGCTTCAGCTGCTTCATGCCGAGCGAGATTTTCTTACTCTCGCGGCTGATCTTGAGGATTTTGACTTGGACAACGTCGCCGACGCTGACGACATCGCCGGGCTTGGCGACGCGGTTCCAGCTCATGTCGCCTACATGCAGCAGGCCGTCGATGCCGCCCAAGTCAACAAATGCGCCGTACTCTGTGAGGCTGCGGACGGGTCCGCTGACGATGGAACCTTCGGTGAGGGAGGCGAAGATTTCGCCTTTGGCGGCGTTGGAGCGTTCTTCGAGGACGCCGCGGCGATCGACGACGATGTCGTCCTTATCTTTATCGAGCTTGGTGATGCGGCACTCGATGTCCTGGCCGATTAAGGCCAGCATTTCGGCTTCGTTGCGCGTACCGCTGCGGGAGCCGGGTAGAAAGCCGCGCATGCCCACGTCGACCCTCAGGCCGCCCTTGACGGCTTCGAGGACTTTGGCGCGGACAATGCGGTTTTCGCTGAAGGCGTCTTCGAGCGCGCTCCAATCCTTGGGCGGGGCCTGGGCCATCAGAGTGTCGAGCAAGTAGATGCCGTGCTCGTCACGGGAGGTAATGGTGAGGGTGAGTTGAGTACCCTCCTGCACGGTGATCTCGCCGGCGGCATTGCGGAACTTCTCTGAGGGCACGACGCCATCGTTCTTGCGGCCGAGGTCGACGAAGACCCACTCGTCGGTGATGGAGACGACGGTACCGGTGATGAGGCTGCCTTTGCCGGGGGCCTGATGCGATTGCTCAAACTCGGAGAGGATATCGCCGAAGGAGTTGTCGGGAGGCGCGTCGGCGGGATCGTCAGTGACTGCGGGTACTGGAGCGGCTGGGGTTACCGGAGCGGTTGGAGCAGCGGCAGTCGGCTCCACGGCGGGAGCCTCCGGCGCAGGCGGGGGGGTGGGGACATCTGCGTGCGCAGCGTCCGGCGTAGTAGCTTCGGGGGTGTTGGCTTCGGCGGCGGGCCAAGGGACCGGGTTAGAAAAGTCAGCGGGGTTCATTGCAGAAAGTTCAATCGATTCCCCATCATTCTGACACAGGTAATTGGGTCTGCGGTTGGGGGGTACCAGGAGAGGGCTTCCAGCTAGGGGGATCGGGGCTCGCAGGGTAAAGTCCTGGGGGGCGGAGGCCGATGGTGATTTTGAGATCTGGATGCCCGATTCCGCCACTTTGCTCCGCTGTTTTCAATGGGTCGCCGCCTGGTGGCCGGTTCGCGCGCAGAGGGATCGGCTGCGGCTGACGAGCCTGAATTTGCAGATCGATTCGCAGTTGAGCGAGAATCGCACGCCAGAGGCATTTCGGACGATTACCCGGTATCTGGAACTGGCGCGCGAACTGGAGCAGGCCGGGAGGTTGAGCGCGGGGCAGCGATTGGAAGTCACTTTACGCCAGGCGGAGTTGGCGTCGATTTTGTGTGAGAACGGGCGGCCGGACCAGGGCGGCCCGCTGCTGGATGAGGCGCTGAGCGATTTCCGCGCTTACTCCGGCGTGGCGGATGCGTTTCTGGGCGCTTGTTTGTTGAACCTGGGCGGGGCATTGCTGCGGGCGGGACGCGCGGAGGAATCGGTGGGTTGGTTGGCGGAGGCAAAGGATCTGCGTTGCCGCCTGCATGGCAAGCGAAGCCAAGAGGCGGGACAGTGTCATACGAATCTGGGGATCGCTTACCAGGAAATGGGCGAGTTGACGGAAGCGCTCGAGGAGTTGGAGCAAAGCGTCAGTATTCATGCGGCGCACAATCCGAAGAGCGACGACTATGCGATCGCGCTGCACAATTTGGGGGCGCTATTGATTTTGTTGGATCGGCCGGGGGAAGCGCAAGGGGCGATTATGCGGGCGGCGATGCTGTTTGAGCAACGGGCGCATCCGTTGTTCCTGAACGCGCTTGACACATTGGCCGATGCGTATTCGGCGCAGGGGCGGGCGCGCGACGCTTACCTGGCCCGGGAGCGGGCCTTGAGCCAACTGCGGGACGAGCATCTACACACGGTGTCGACGGCCGAGTGGCTGCAGAAGCAATCGCAACTACTCGAGCAGATGAATCAGCGTGAGGAAGCGGCGCATTATCGCGAATGGGCGGAGGATGTGCGGCGAAAAGTGGCGTTCCGCACGGTGCTGCGGGACGCGGTGGCAACGTCGTAGCTATTTGGGTTCTGGGAGGTCCGCCCAGAAGATTTCGGCGAGCTGTTCGTCGAGGGCGAAAAACAATAGCCCGGCGCCGACGGATAGACCGACGGCGTTGACGCGGGTGCGAGTGAGGCGGAGTAAACTGCGGCGCGAGGAGTTGAATCGCTGGACAGTGAAAGCGTTGCCCACGGGGCGGGCGGTTTGGGGCGAGAGGCGTTGGCCGGCGATGACGCGATGTCCGGCGGCGTCGTTGAGGAAGAAAAGCTGGGCGGAATCCTCAGTCCAGGCGGGAAGCATGGCGATGTCGGTGCCGGTAGTGATGGGGATCCATTCGCTGGGCGGGGTTTCGTGGGTGGCGGTGGCGACAAAGATGCGGCGGCCTTCGCGGCTGGTTTCGGCGAAGAAGGCGATCCAGCGGCCATTGGGCGAATAGCGGGCGCCGCGCAGGCTGTATTCGGGATGGCGCAGGAGGACCTCGGGCTGGCGCGTTTGGAGGTCGAAGCGACCGACGAAGGCGATGGTGGCCCCGGGCTCATAAAGCAGATAGCGGCCATCCGGAGACCAGGAGGTGGGGGCACCGCAATCCTGGCAGAGCCGCTCCACTTTTTGGGTTTCGACGTCGGCGAGTAAGATCGGGACGGTGGGATGTTCGTATTGGCGGAAGGCGAGGTGTTTGGCGTCGGGCGAAATTACGGGGAAATCCTGAGCGAAGCCGGAGGGGTGGACGGGCCGCTCGGCTTGGGTTTGAAGGTTACGCAGATAGATTTGGCGGGGGGCTTGACGGTCGGCGGCAAAGGCGAGCCATTGGCCATTCGAGGAGACGGCAGGGAAGATCTCAGCGTCAGTGTGCGAGGTGGCACGGACTGGCGAGCTACCCGGGACGCGGCCTTCGGCGTCAGAAGTAAGCGGCAGTCGCCAAATGTCGATCGACGTGGTACCGTTCGAAACCGCCACGCGATGCCCGGGAGCGCCATTCGCCGAATGGCGGCGGGCGCGCGGGCGGAGGTCGGCGTTCGAGCCGAACGAGAGCCGCTCGGGCGCGATGCGGCCATCATAGGTGAAGTCCGGGTTGAGAGCCAGGCGCCAGACCGGTACCGTGCTCGATAGTGGATTGCCGAGAGGACTCGAGAAGTAGATGAATTTGCCCAGCCATTCAGCGGGCTGCTCAAGAAATTCATTGGGGGGGGATTTTTGGGGAGCCCGTAGACAAGTGTTGCCGGAGGTTGGGGAAGGCCTGCGTCTTGTGGGCGCTTTGGCCGTTGGAAAGGTCGGTGACCCACCAGTCGTGCTCCTGTTCTGGCTGATTCGAGATTTTGGTGCCGCAGAAGAGGAGGTGACGGGAGTCGTCGGAGAAAATGCCGAAGTGGGCGTCGGCAAAATCGGTGGCGATTTCTTTGGGGGCGCCGCCGGCTACCGGGACGATACCGATCTTGCCCGGCTGCCACTCTTGTTCGTTGCGGAGGGTATAGGAGATCCAACGGCCATCGGGAGAGTAGCGGGGACGCAAGCCACCAGGCACCAGCAATTGCGGCGTGCCGCCGGCGATCGGACGGCGATAGATGCCGGGCGCGCGGGGGTCCCGAGAGTGGTAGACCATCCATTGGCCGTCGGGCGATAGATCCGGACGAAGGGCATCGTAAGGTTCCGGGGTCAATCGAGTTGGATCTCCCCCTTCGAGAGTCTGGCGCCAAAGGGCCATCGTGGTGCCGGAGCCGCGATCCGCGGAATAGATCACGGATTTGCCATCTGGCAGCAGCACCGGGTCGGTGGCATAGCCGTTATCGAGCGTGAGGCGGCGCCAGCTGATGGCTGCATTTTCAGTGATCGTCCTCCCCGAGAGGCAAACCAAACCCCGGCGAGCAGACCGAATAGGAGAGCCACGGCCGCGACAATCTTCCAGGTGCGGGCGGTTGGCGATGGGGGCGGAAGGGACGCGGGCTGGCCGGGGGGCGTGTCCGGCGCGGCGGCTTGGGGCTCGATGAGGATCAGGTACTGGCCCTTGGGCAGCACGAAGCGCAGCTTAGTACTAGCACCTTGCCTGGCATAGTACTGATCTAGTTTTTGGCGAAGCCGATGGGCCTCGACGCGGACAATGGCATCTTCCTTAGGGTTATAGCCGAGAGGACGGTCGAAGACTTCAGTGCCGATGACGGACTCTTTGAGGCGTTCGTGGTTGCCCTCGATCGACATCTGGACGGCGTAGCGAACGAAGCGTTTGAGCCGCTCGGATTGCTTAAAGAGTGAAGACGCGCAGAGGCGCTCCAATTCTTCCTTTAGCAAATCGGGCGAAAACTGCTCCGGGTTCGGAACCATCAGATGCCGACCATATCATTTGAGGGGTTGCATGGTCCACAGCGTGTCGAATAATACATCGTTTTGGGGTTAGATAACCCATATCTAACCCTCTAGTGACTTCCTGCACCTCAAAACAATGAACCATCCTACTAGCACGCACCTTGGGTCGTTCAGTTCTCCTTCGCCTTTGCGATGTCCGTCTCTTCTCTCTTCAAGGACTTCGTTACTGCGCTGATTGCTAAGCGATAAACCCTGGGATTGGGGCTTTGCTGCCGTTCGCTTCCTGCACAAAACGGACGAGCAAAGCCCATTAAATCCCGAAGGCAAGAGTGCGAGGAATCGGCTGGGTGGTCTCGGAGGTATTGACACAGGCAGTGTCAATTGAGCCTCCTAGCCGGCATACAACTCTCCATTACCAATCCGCCACACTGCCGTCGCGATGAAATGCGGGCATCGTCACTTCCGGTTCCCAGGGATGCTTTGCGGCCTCGGCTTCGTTGATGTCGATGCCTAAGCCCGGGGCGGTGGGCGTGGTGACGGACCCCTGGTTCACATTGAATCCTCCGATGACGATGTCGTTGCGCCAAGGCACGTCGGCTCGCACGACCTCTTGGATCAGGTAATTCGGGGTGGCGAAGGCGACGTGGAGAGAACTCGCCGTGGACACGGGGCCTTGGGGATTGTGGCAGGCCATGGGGATGGAGTAGGTTTCGGCCATGGCGCCGATCCGGCGGGCCTCGCTGATGCCGCCGCAGTGGGAGACGTCGGGCTGGATGATGGCGACGGCGCGCTTCTCGAGCAATTCTCGGAACTCCCAGCGACCGACGAGGCGTTCGCCGGTGGCGATGGGAAAGGGAAGGGCGCGGGAGACCTCCACCAACGCATCAATGTGTTCCGGCCAGCAGGGCTCTTCGAACCAGTAGAGGTTGTAGTCGATCAGGAGGCGCCCGAACTGGATGGCGGCGGCGGAGGTGGTGCGGGCGTGGAGATCGAGCATGATGTCGATGCCATCGCCTACGGCGAGGCGCATCAGTTCGACGGCGCGGGCGGCTTTTTTGAGGGTGGCGGCCGATTCGATGTATTCGGCGATGGGCAGGGGCATGCACTTGAAGGCAGTGTAGCCGCGGGCGACGCTTTCGAGGGCGAGTTCGGCGAAGGCTTCGGGCTCGCCGGTCTGATACATGCCCTCGAGGCTGCCGCCGCCGAGGTGGTCATAGAGGCGCATGGAGTCGCGCACCGGGCCGCCCAATAGCTCGCAGACCGGCTTGCCGACTTCTTTGCCTTTGATGTCCCATAGAGCCTGGTCAATACCGCTCATGGCGGAGAAGTTGGTGATGCCGCCGCGCCAGAAGTACTGGTGGTGCATGATCTGCCAGCAGTGCTCGACGCGGCGGGGGTCCTGGCCGATGAGGAGGACGGCGAGGTCCTCGACGGCGCCGACGACGCCTTTGGTTTTCCATTCGAGGGTGGCTTCGCCCCAACCGTGGAGGCCGGGTTGGTCGGTTTCCACCTTGACGAGCACCCAGTTGCGCATGCGGGCATGGACGACCAGCGTCCGAATCGCAGTAATCTTCATGCTACTCAACATACAATAGAGTGGTGGAACCTCATCGGCTGGAACGCACTACGGAAGCCATCCGCGAAGTGCTGAGCGAAATGATTGCGCTCGAAATGGAAGACCCGCGCCTGGATGGCCTGGAAGTGGTGGAAGTGAAAGTGTCGCCGGACAAGCGGCACGCCTACGTGGCGATCAAGAGCCACGCGGGGATCATCGGGCCGGACACATTGTCGGCGCTCGAAGGGGCGCGCGCCTTTTTGAAGCGCGAATTGCAGCAGCGCCTCGAGATGCACCGGACGCCCGAATTGCATTTCGATACGACGGCGAATTTCGGCCCGCAGAAGCGCGTCGATAGTATCTTGAAGCGGATTCGCAAAGGGCGCCCGAAGGACGAACAGGAGAAGCCGGTTTGAATCGCCGCCACTTACTCGCCTTGCCCTTGGCCTTCATGAATGCGCAAACGCCAAAGAAACTGGTAAAGCCCGCCGCATTGCAAGCGGGCGATGTGGTGGGTTTGATCACGCCTGCGTCGAACGTGATGAATAACACCGACTGGGCGCGGATTGAGCAATCGATGAAGGCCTTGGGCCTCGAAATCCGCTATGGCAAGAATATCCGGCGGCGCGGTTATTTGGCCGGGACGATCGACGAACGGCTGGCCGACTTACACGACATGTTCCGCGACCCCGCGATAAAGGGCGTTTTCTGCATTCGAGGCGGCTACGGCACGCCACAGTTACTCGACCGCATCGACTACGACTTACTCAAGCGAAACCCCAAGGTCTTTGTCGGCTACAGCGATATTACGGCTTTGCACTTGGCCTTTCATCAGAAATTGGGTCTGGTGACTTTCCACGCGCCCACGGCCAACCACAAGTTCACGCCGTATACGATGGAACATTTTCGGAAGGCGATGTTTCTGGCGGAGCCGATCGGCAAGGTCACTAATCCGGCCGAGGGGCACACGTTGCGAGCCATCAAGGGCGGCACGGCGCGCGGGCGGATCTTCGCCGGTAACCTGTCGCTGATCTCGAATTTGATGGGGACGCCCTATGAGATCGATACCCGGGACAAGATTCTGCTGCTGGAGGACGTGGGCGAAGAGGCCTTCCGGATCGACCGCATGCTGACGCAACTGAAGCTGGCCGGCAAGCTGGACCGCATCGCCGGCGTGGTGTGGGGCGAGTGCGAAAAGTGTAAACCGACGCCGGGCGTCGAGGTGCCGCTGACCGAGCGCGAAGTGGTGGACCGAATTCTGGGCGGCCTGGGCGTACCGGTGCTGGCTGGGCTCACCTTCGGCCACACCGACAATCAGCTCACCTTGCCGCAAGGCGTAATGGCGACGCTGGATGCGACGGCCGGTACGCTGACGCTCGAAGAATCCGCGCTCACGACCCGTTAGGGTAACCTGAAAGATAGTTGTCATGCCTGAAATCTCGATCACTCTGCCGGACGGCAGCCAAAAATCCATGCCCGCTGGTTCGCGGCCGCTCGACGTCGCGCTGGCGATTTCGAAGCGCTTGGCCGATGATTGCATCACCGCCAAGGTCAACGGAGACCTATGGGATCTGACTCGGCCCTTTGAGGGCGACGCGACGCTGCAATTGCTGACCACCAAGGACCCCGAGTCGTTGGACGTGTACCGTCACTCGACCGCCCACTTGCTTGCCGCCGCCGTGCTTGAGCTCTACCCCGAGACGAAGCTCGGCATCGGGCCGTTCATTGAGAACGGCTTCTACTACGACTTTGACCGCGCGACGCCGTTTACGCCCGATGACCTCGAAAAGATCGAGAAGAAAATGTGGGAGATCCAGGCGCGCAACCTCACCTACGACCGGGTCTACACGGAGAAGGAAGAGGGCCTCGTCAAGTACGCGCACGAGCCGATGAAGGTGGAGTTGATCACCGAGCGGGCGGGCGCAATCTTTTCGGAGTACACGCTGGGGCCTACTTTTATTGATTTTTGCCGCGGTCCGCACTTGCCGTCGACGGCGAAGATTAAAGCATTTAAGCTGTTGAATGTTTCGGGCGCTTATTGGAAAGGCGACGAGAAGCGGCAGCAATTGCAGCGCGTCTACGCCACCGCCTGGTTCACGAAGAAGGAGCAGGATGAGTTCCTGCTGCGGATTGAAGAGGCCAAGAAGCGCGACCATCGCAAACTGGGCAAAGAGCTGGACCTGATCTCGATTCAGGAGCTCGCCGGACCCGGCCTGATTTTCTTCCACCCCAAGGGCGGTATCATCCGCAAGGCGCTTGAGGACTGGATGCGCGACCAATATCTGGCGCGCGGTTACTCGTTGGTCTATACGCCGCACGTGGCGCGCTTGGAGCTATGGAAGACGTCCGGACACGCTAACTTCTATGCCGACAATATGTTCGTGCCGATGGAGTTGGACGACGCGACTTATCAACTGAAGCCGATGAATTGCCCGTTCCATATTTTGATTTATGCGGACCGGCAAAAGAGCTATCGCGACCTGCCGGTGCGGTTAGGCGAATTGGGCACGGTGTATCGCTATGAGCGCAGTGGCACCTTGCATGGCCTGTTGCGCGTCCGCGGCTTCTGCCAGGATGATGCCCATATCTTCTGCCGGCCGGACCAGGCCGAGGACGAAGTGGTAGCTTGCCTTGAGTTCGCCCGCGACACGCTGACGACGTTCGGCTTCACGGAATACGAAGCCGAAATCTCTACCTGGGACGGCGGCGCATCGGGCAAGTATGACGGCGAGCCAGCCCAGTGGGAATTGGCCGAAAACGCTTTGAAAAGCGCCTGTGAGAAGGTCGGTTTGAAGGCGAAGGTGATTGCGGACGAAGCGGCTTTCTATGGGCCGAAGATCGACATAAAGTTAGTCGACGCCATTGGCCGTAAGTGGCAGCTATCCACGGTGCAGTTCGACTTCACGTTGCCGCGCCGCTTTGGCTTGGAATATGTGGGCGAGGACAATAAGAAGCACCAACCGTTGATGGTTCATCGCGCTTTGTTCGGTTCCGTCGAGCGATTCTTCGGCATCCTGGTGGAGCATTACGCGGGCGCGTTCCCGATGTGGCTGGCGCCGGTGCAGGTGGTGGTGTGCCCGATTACGGATCGGCAGAACGAATTCGCTTATGGGTTGGCCAAGCAATTGAAGGACGCGGGCATGCGGGTGGAAGTAGACGACCGCAGCGAGAAGGTGAATCTCAAGATTCGCGATGGCGAAATGCAGAAGATTCCGTTCATGCTGGTGGTGGGCGGGCGCGAAGCCGAGGCGGGCAATGTGAGCGTGCGGCAGCGGAAGACCGGTGACCAGGGGGTGGTGCCGATCGCCGAGTTTATGGCGCGGGCGAAGCATTTGATCGATACGAAGTCCTCGGTGGATTAGTTTTGGGGGACAGGCCAGGAGGCCTGTCTTACTCGCATGACTTTACTCGCGCTCATGCTTACGGTTGGTGGCTCGGTCTATCTGATCCTGAGCTTGATGGCGGCGCGACGTTACCTGGCGGTTCCCGTGGGCAAGCCGGCGAGGTTGGCGATCAGCATCCTGAAGCCGCTGGCCGGGGCGGACCTGGGCCTCGAAGAGAATCTGCGGAGTTTCTTCGAGCAAGACTACGCGGGAGACTTCGAGATTCTTTTCGCCACGCGCACCGCGGCCGACCCTTCGCTGCCGATCGTGCGGAAGCTGCAGGCGG
Source organism: Bryobacterales bacterium (assembly GCA_038215525.1). Classification (GTDB taxonomy): domain Bacteria; phylum Acidobacteriota; class Terriglobia; order Bryobacterales; family Bryobacteraceae; genus JALHNI01. The sequence continues at coordinate 5,899 of JBBQQS010000010.1, read as the reverse complement.
AGTTTCCGGGCGTGAAGACTCAGTTGCTCGAAGTCGGCGAGCCGCCTTATGCAAATGCCAAGGTTTGGAGCTTGGAGCATCTGGTGAGCGCTGCCCGCCATGATGTCCTCGCCATGGCCGACTCGGACATCCGAGTTTCCCCCGATTTTCTCTCAACCGTCGCGGTAGAGTTCGCCGACCCGGCGGTCGACCTGGCGACGTGCCCCTATCGCGCCGTAGGTGGCCCCAGCCTTTGGAGTCAACTCGAAGCCGCTGGGCTCAACACTGAGTTTATCGGGGGATTATTGGTGGCGCGAATGCTGGAAGGCGTGCGCTTTGCGGTGGGGCCAACGATTGTGGCCCGGCGCCAAGTGCTATCCGCCATCGGTGGCTTCCCTGCCCTGAGCCGTTACCTCGCCGAGGACTTCGTGATGGGCCAATGGGCCGCCGAAAAGGGCTTTGGCGTCATCCTATCGCGCTACGTGATCGAGCACCGCATCGGCAGTGAACTCATGGCCAAGAATTTTGCCCATCGGCTGCGCTGGAATCGAAGCACGCGAAGGTCGCGGCCGACGGGCTATGTGGGGCAGGTGTTTATGAATCCCTTGCCGTGGGCCTGTTGGCTGGCGTTTACGGCGTGGTGGCCGGTGGCGGCCGGGGCTATCTTGCTGCGGATCCTGGCGGGAGCTTACTTGGCAGGCCGTGTCCTGCGTGGCCGCTGGAGTTGGCTGACGCTGCCGCAGGATTTCCTGAGCTTGGCTTTTTGGGGGCTGGGATTCTTCGGCAACACGATCGCCTGGCGGGATCGGCGATATCGGGTGCATGCGGATGGGACTTTTACTTTGGTGAGTTGAATCGTTCTCATACGACTCGAATCACCTGACCCGGCTCGACCGACTCCATGGCGGCAAGGCACGGTTCGACCAGCAGCAACAAGTCACTAAGGCGGTTTGACTTGGCACGGACAATCAGAATGGAGATGGTTCGCCCGGCCATGTTTTGCTGATACTGCAAGCCTTTGTCCAGGGTGAAGAACACTGCAAAACCGGCTGACTCCGCCAGCGAAAGCAAGTGCCCATTCTTCTTGCCGGCGAATCCCGCCTCGGGCACGGTTCGGCAGTCGTGGTTGGGGAAAGCACGCTTCAGTTTACGCGGGACGCACTCGTCCAGCAGAACCCTCATGCCAACTGGCCAACGACAAGCGAGGTGGCGAATTCAAGAGCGGCGATGGCGGCATCTTTGGAGACCGTGGGGAAATCATCGAGGAATTCATCGATGGTCTGGCCGCCCTCCAGGTAGTCCAATAAGGCCTGGAAAGGAACACGGGTTCCCCGAAAAACGGGCGTTCCGCCGAGAATGTCTTGGTCCTTTACGATGATGTCATTGGCTTGCATGTCTTTGTCCCTTAGGTGACTTCTCCATTCTATCGCTTCCGTTTCTATCCACATCCCCAGGGCTTGCTGCAGGAGGGCGTGTCGGCGTTAATCTGCATTCATGAAATCCTGAGGTGACAACTACATCTTGCCGGGCCAGAGCGATCACGTCCGGCTGCGGGTGATCAGCGAGATCCATGACGGCGTGACGCGGGAGTTGCTGCGGCGTGATGGCTTTTCGGGAGGGTCCCGCTTTGTGGGGTTCGGTTGCGGCCTGGGCTATGTCACGCGCTGGGCAGCGGCCGAGGGCGCGCATGCCACCGTACCCGACGTGAACGAAAAGCAGATGTGGGCTTGCGAGGAGCTAGGTCCTTGCGGATCGATCACCTCTTTGCGGGTTCTATCCCAGCATCACAAAGACTGGAACTCACTCTGACCTGAATGCGTAGGACCAAGGTGATGCGCCTGTGTAAACTCGTGGCCGCGACCTTCCTCCTGCCCAGTTTGGTTACGGCTCAGGCCGGCCCGCCGGCGGCAAACACTCCGAACCTGACTGAATTCGAGGGGCACTACGAATACCGTGACGGTGCCACAGCTTTCCTTGGTCGACCTGCTCAGCCACCGGTCGGGTCTCGCCTGTAACGATCTCGAGGCGGCCTCGCCGGGCAATGAAACGAAGTTGTACGAGACGGCAGATTGGGCAAAAGCGTTCGTTGATTTGCCGCTGGCCACCGATTCGGGAACGGTGGGGCGTTATTGTTCTGGCGGGATCATCGCCGCCGGCCGGATTGTCGAACGGGCAACCGGCAAGCCTTTGCCGGACTTCGTCCAGGAAGCGCTCTTCCGCAAACTCGGCATCAGTCGAGCGAATTGGCGATGGAACTTCATACTCAATCGCAGTCAGCGCAACGAGTTCGGGCAGATCTACCTCCGCCCGCGCGGCCAGAACGCTACTGTCAGCGCTGGCGGCCGCGGGTTCGCAATGATGCTGGAGTGTCGCGGCGCTTGTCCTGCGGCGCTGTGGACCGTCATCAGTTTCGCGCTCAGGAGCCGGCGAATTGCTGGTAGGTAGGGCTCCGGACGGTAATTTCTGGCGAACTTCTCCGTCGTTGTTGCTGGACCAGCGAGTTGCCATGGCGATCAAGCCGTTTACGCTGTTCCCGAACGGTGCCTGGGACCTCCTTGTCGTGATTACTCTCATTTTGTGGCGGCGCTCCGTCCGTTAGCGCCAAGCTCGAAGACGGTGGTATGGTGACGGGTATGGCGACGACAAAAATCACCATCACCCTCCGTGACAGCCAACTGGAGGAGATTCGCCAACGGGTGGCCACTCAGCAAGCGGCCAGCATTTCCGGCTTCGTCCAGCGCGCGGTACAGAATGCACTGCAGTATGATGTGGAGTTACGTGAAATGGTGGATCAGGCGCTGGCGGAAACGGGTGGGCCGCTGACCGCCAAAGAATGCGCCTGGGCGAGGAAGATGCTTTCTCCACGCAAGCGCGGCGCGAAGAATGCTAAGCCGCGGAAAGCGGCGTGAACAGCATCACCTTCGACGCGGGCGGGCTGATCGCGCTCGAGCGAAATGACCGCCGGGTTCTCGGCCTCATCGGCATGGCCATGGTAGATGCCGGCCAGCTCATTGTTCCGGCTACCGCGCTGGCGCAGGTGGTTCGGAATCCCACCAGGCAGGCACGATTGTGGCGGCTGATTCAGAGCTCGCGGACCATGGTGATTCCGCTGGACGGGCATGACGCTCAGGCGGTGGGCGTTCTGCTCGCGAAATCGGGTACGCGCGATATTGCCGACGCCCATGTGGTGATTTGCGCGCAACGGGCAGGATCCGCAGTCATCACCAGCGATCCGCTTAACCTTACTCGTCTCGATCCCGAACTTCTGATAATCGCGGTTTAAGAACCGTTTGCACGCTTCGGCGCGGGACTTCGTCTCAATTCCCATGAAGAGACAAAACACCCACCGCGGCTTCTCGCTCCCGAGCTTCTCATCGTCATCGCCATCATCCTGATCATCGCCGGCATTGCCAGCGGGCCGCTCTCCCGCGCGCGCCGGAATGCCAGTGAAATGGCGGCCACGCGGACCGTGATTTACGCTCCACACCTCGCAGGCGCAGTACTTTTCGCAGTACGGTAAGTATGCCACCAACTTGATCGAACTCGGGCCGCCTGCCAGCGGACTCGCCAGTGCCGCCGCGCTGACCTGATCGCGGCCGACCTCGCCACGGGCAGCAAAGGCGGCTATCGCTACACCTTGGCGCCGGGTGGAAACGGCTATGAGATCCACGCCAACCCCGAGACCTTCGGCACCACCGGCGAACGGACGTTCTACTCCGACCAAAGCCAGGTCATCCGGCAAAACTGGACGCCAGAGCCGGCGACGGTGCAGAGTTACCCGATCTAGCCTACACGCTTCGCAATCTGATAACGTCATACCTAGGGGAGACCTGCTATGAAGATGTTGCCGACAGATCGTATGCGCCGCGACCGGCGCCGCTTGGGCTTTTCACTCGTCGAATTGCTGATCGTGATCGCGATCATCCTGATCATCGCGGCGATCGCGGTGCCCAAACTTACTCGCACGCGCATGTATGCGCAAGAGATGGCCTCCATCCGCGGGGTGATTACGCTTCATACGGCGCAAACCCAGTATTATTCGCAATTTGGGAAATACGCCACCACTATGGCCGAACTTGGGCCCCCTACCAGTGGGACCGCCGGACCGCAGTCGGCGGATCTGATTCCCTCCGACCTGACGACCGGCAAGAAGGGCGGCTATATGTATACCCTGACGGCGACCCAAGGGGGTTACCAGATCAACGCGACGCCCGAAGCCTTTGGCAACTCCGGCAGCCGAACGTTCTTCTCTGACCAAAGCCAGGTGATTCGCGAAAATTACGGGCAGGAGCCGGCGACGGCGCAAAGCAAAGCGATTAACTAAAGCTTTGAGTATCCCCGAACACGCCCAAGGCAGCGCGCTTAAGAAACTGGAAGACGCTTGGCGGCGGTTGGGCGAGCGCCCCTACCCGCGCAAGAGCACCGACCCCGGCGTGGCCGCGCTTTACGACGAACTTCGCCACTTGGATATGGCGATGGCCGAGCGGCTTCGGGCCCTGATCGCTGGCCAGCCAGTGAGCCGGCTCGACTTTCAGCCGCCCGACGATTTTCTGGAGCGTTTGGAGAAGGCCACCAAGGTCAACACCTCCGCCGCCACCCAAGCGCGCGACTATATCGCTTACGTGGAAGAGCTGTACCAAATCCTGCGTTTTGCCCGGCTGCTGACCCGTTAATGCTCGGGCTTGATCATGCCCACGGAGCGGGCAATCAAGCCGCCGATGGCACCGAAGCCCGCGCCGAGGGGCGCTCGCACCAGGCCCGAAATCACCACATTCCAGAGGTCGCGGATTCCATTGGCGGAGCGGACATAGTCGGCGGGCGATTGGCCGTTTTTGATGAAGTCGACCGAAGCGAAGGGGAACTGGCGGAGCTGGTCGGTGAGGCCCAGCGAGACGGTAAGTAGGGTGAACGTGAAGAGCATGGTGCCGATCAAGCCGGCGAGGCCCCCAGCGAGCGCCGACAAACCGAGCCGGCCGCCAGAGGGAACAAAAGCCTTCATGCCGGCCCAGCCGCAGATGTACATGGTGAGCAGACCAAGCACGGTTTGGGCAAACATCCAACTGGTGCGGTCCACCGTGGTCATGGTGCCAGCGTAGATGTCGACCATGGTGAGGATGCCGATGACGAGTCCGTAGCGCAGGCCGATTTGAAAGGCGGCGTTCAACGGGTGAGTTCTTTCACTAGCGATTCGGCGCGGTAGATCTTGCGCAGGCTTTCGAGGATGCCCTGGCTGGCGACGTGGACGCTGCGGGCCGTTTGGTCGGTGAAGACGAAGCGATTGGGGAGCCCTTCGAGGTTGCCGTCGAAGAGTATGCCCACCATTTCGCCCCGGGTGTTGACGGTGGGGCTGCCAGAGTTGCCGCCGTGGGTGTCGTGGGTGGAAACGAAGTTAAAGGGCACTTTGAGGTTGAGCGCGGACTTGCCTTTGGTCCAGGAAGGCGGCAGCGCGAACGGGTCCTGTCCGGTGGCGCGCCCGTAGAGGCCGGCGAAATTGGTGGACCAGTTGATCGCTTCGCCTTTGGCATTGGTGTAGGCGAGGGTTTGGCCGTAGGAGAGGCGCAGGGTGAAGGTGGCATCGGGATATTCGCGATCGCCGTAGAGGGCGAAGCGAATCTGCGCGATGCGGGTGGCGGCGCCACGCAAGGAGGCCTCCACCTGATCTTCGTAACGCTTGCGCACTTCGCGGCCGGGGGCGTCGAGCGTCAGTAAAAGTTGAATGAGGGGGTCTTTTGAAGATTGCACCGCTTCCCAGCTATTCGCGAGGCGCTTACGTTCGGAAATGTCGGCCAGTTTGGTACCGGCGACAATGGCTTCGGCGGCGGCGCGCGGGCTGCGGCCGGCGAGAGCCTTCACCAAAGCCGGATTTTCGGCGCTGAGAGTCTTGGTCGCCCAGACGAAGTAGTTCTCCAGCATCGCTACT
>JBBQQS010000009.1:0-25020 GCA_038215525.1 Bryobacterales bacterium | reverse complement strand
GGCATCACCTAATTCCTCGGGAGGGAAGAGGGGCTGATAAGCGAAATCTGGGTGTGATGCCTTTAGCACACCAGCAATACGATCAATCTCGTCTTGGCCACGAAAGATACCGCCTTGGGGTCATAGAATACTCATCTTGATGAAAGATCTCGTCGATTGCAGCACGACGACGCACGGGGTCGTATTCGCCAAATACGTCGCTCAAATTACGAAGCAGCAAGGTCGATATGGTGTTGGACATCGGATTCTCTGTTTCAGATCGTAGGCCGCGAGCCACCCGGCCTTGGCTAATTTTACGACTTTTCGCTCGCCATCTTTTCGGTCTTTAGCCCTAACAGTCGAGTCGGGTTTTGCGGATTCTGGCTACTCGACTGCCGGCTTTATAGTCCGGGGCTCCAGATTAGGTACTCGGATCACAACTCTGGGCGAATTACGGGCAATCTGGGTGGCCATGAAGACGATGGGGTTATCGTCGGCAGATAGTTTTACAGTCCTGCCATCGGGACGACGAAGATTGGCGTCGTGGTGGGCGCCGGGGATCCAGCCTCGGGCTCGACGCTGACGGCGACGGCGGCGGTATCGGCGGCCACGGCGCCGGGACGCGCGTAGATCGCGGTGCCGTTCGGCAGGGCCTGGAAGAGGCCGGCGGAGCGCGGACCGCCGCCTTTGGGGATTAGCCACATTTGATAGGTGCGGCCAGCGGGCAGGGCGGGGAGGTTGGAGGCCATCAGCAGGACTCCGTCGCGCGGATTTACCAGAATGCTGCCCTTGGGAGGTGCCGGGGCTCCCGCGCCGAAGTTGATCAGCTTAGTATCGGGCTGATTCAGGAACGCGAGGACGGGGCGCAATTGGCCCAGTTCCTTGGCCTGCTGCTCGATCTGGGTGCGCGATTGGGCCAATTCCGTTTGGGCGGTTTCGAGGCGCCCGCGCGTCTCCACCCAGAGGAGCAGTGCGCCTACGGCGAAGGCCGCGGGAATCAACATCGGCCAACTGAACCAGCTTTGGCCCGGCGCTTCGACGCCCAGGGCGGCCATGACGCGGCGCCGCAGCCGGGCGGGCGGAGTTACGGGCTCGGCCAGCATCGCCAGGGCCGATACGGTCTGCAACGCCATGGCCACGCCCGGGCCGCACTGCGGGCAGCTCCGCTCCAAGTGATCCTCGAGTTCGCGGCGCTCGGCGCCTTCGCTTAGGCCCAAGGCATAGATTTCGTACTCGTCGCGGAGTTCATCGCAGGTCATGCGTTTACCCCCGATGGCTGTTGAAGGTTCTCGCGCAATTGCCGCAAGGCCGTCCGCACCCAGGTCTTCACCGTGCCTAGGGGAAGTTCCAGCTTTTCTGCCATTTCAGATTGAGATAGGCCGTCGAAATAGGCCAGTTCGAGCAGTTGCCGATGCTTCGGCTCCAAGCGCGCCATGGCTGCGCGCACTTTCTTTGCGTCGGTGGCCGATTGCAGTTCAGTTTCGGCGTTGCCGCCGGTGAGCGGACGCTCGAGCGTCTCCATCGAGATGTTCAGGCGCGCCTGCTTACCGCCGCGGGAGCGCAGAAAGTCGATGGCCGAGTGGCGGGCAATGGTGAGCACCCAGGTGGAAAGGCTGCCACGCTCAGTGTCGAAGGAGGGGATGCGGTTCCAGACGCGGAGGAAGACTTCCTGGGTGAGGTCCTCACTGGTGGCCCGGTCGCGGGCGATGCGCAAGATGATGGAGTAGACGACGACGCCATAAAGGTCATAGAGTTCGCCTAAGGCGGTGGCGTCGCGTGCCCGCAGCCTCTCGACCAGACGGCGGCTTTCGTCGGGGCCGAGGATGGCACTGAGAATCAGGAAGAGCATGGCTACCTTGAGCTACGGAGACTAGAGTCTGGCGGATTCAGCCGCAGTCACTACGGTAACGCAAAGGAAGGCACGTCAGCGGGGTCCAGCCGTGGGCCGGCTTGATGGAGAGAGGCGGGCTGCATGGAGGGGCCGCCGCTGACGCGTGAGGCTAAAATTAGAGCTCTCACTGGAGAAAGCGTAAAAAGGGGCCCAATCAGGACAAAATATTTTCGCGCTCGAACCTGCTATACTCTGAAAGACGAAGAAATTCCGCGATCCTTTCGTTGGCCGTTTGTCTTGGCCAACTTCTCTAACTAGGCCTACCTTCATTGACTGGGCCTCCCGGGCCTTATATACCCGCAGTTGGTTCGCTGAACCCCCTTCCCACCTTGTAAACTGCATGAAAACCTTTTCAGAACTATCTATCTCCCCTGTCCTGCTGACCAATTTGGATCGGCTCAACATCACAATCCCCACCCCGGTGCAGGCTTTGGCCGTGCCTCCGGCTTTGGCTGGTAAAGACCTGGTGGCTACCGCGCAGACGGGCACCGGCAAGACGCTGGCGTTCCTGCTGCCGATGCTCGAATCGCTGCTGAAGGCCGAGAAGAAGCCGGGCGTGCAAGCCCTGGTGCTCAGCCCGACGCGCGAACTGGCCATCCAGATCCAGAAGGCTTTTGTCGACCTCGCTCGCGGAACCGGGTTCCGTGCGGCGACCGTCGTCGGCGGCCTGAATGAAAACGGCCAATTGAATGACATTCGCCAAGGCGCGCAGGTGATCATTGCGACCCCTGGTCGTTTGTGCGACTTCCTTGACCGCAATCTCGTCCGCCTCAGCACCGTGAAGCTGCTGGTGTTGGACGAAGGCGATCGGATGCTCGATATGGGCTTTCTGCCTTCGATCGAACGCATTCTCTCCGGCATGTCCGGCGACCGGCAGACGTTGTTCTTCTCGGCCACGATCGAGAAGTCAGCGGAACGGCTGATCCAGAAGTATCTTCGCTCGCCGCTGCGCATCGAAACCGGCGCGCACTCGCATCCGGCCGAAAAAGTGGACCTCCACGTGTACGAGATCGACCAGGAGCGCAAGCTGCCGCTGTTGCAGTACATGCTGGAGCACGAAGCCGGCAGTTTCCTGGTATTTGCCCGCACCAAGCATGGGGTGGACAAGTTGCAGAAGAACCTGGGCCGCGTGGGCGTGAAAGCCGCGCGTATCCATGGGGATCGCACCCAGGGCCAACGCAATCAGGCGCTCGACGGCTTTAAGAAGGGCACCTACCGCGTGCTGGTCGCTACCGATGTGGCTGCCCGCGGCATCCACGTGGAAGGCATCGCCCACGTCATCAACTACGACCTCCCGATGGCTTCCGAGGACTTTGTCCATCGCGTGGGCCGGACGGGCCGCGCTGGCGCCCGCGGTGTCGCGTCGACGTTTGGCACCAGCGCCGATCGGCAGACGATTCGCCGCTTCGAGCGCGAATTGAAGATGTCGCTGACGCGTCGCCCCACCACCGAAGCGATGGCGTGGCACAAGCAACACGTTCCCGCTGAGCCGCTCTTCGAAGATCCGGCACCCACCTTCGCTCCCAAGAGCAAGGCGCCGTTTGGCAAGAGCAAAGGCAACCGCACTGAGCCCGCCTGGGCAAAGAGTGCGACAGGCCCCAACACCAAGCCACGCGCGTTCGGCGGCTTTAAGGCCAAGTTTGGCGCGCGTCGCGCCGCCAGCACTACTGGTCGCTAGACCGGAATTTCGGTTGACGAGACGGGTTCCCTTCGGGGGGCCCGTTTTTTCGTTTCACCCGCCTAAAACTCGTACTTCAACGCCACCTGCATCACCCGGGGACCACCCCGGCCACGATCGACCACTGAGGTAATGAATCCCCCGCCTAGCGCATTGAATTGCTTTTCCGGCAGCTGAAAATTCGGGTGGTTGAAGATATTGAACAATTCATAGCGCAATTGGAAATTCTTACGTTCTTTCATCCGGAAGTTCTTGAGCATTGCCATATTGATGAATTGCTGGCTGGGCCCATCGAGAATATTGCGGCCCGAGTTGCCGAAGGTGAACGGCAGGAACCCGTTGGGGCTTATGTCGCAGGAAGTGCGCGACGCGCACCGCGGCACGGGCTCAAAGCTCGTTAGTTGGTACCACGGATAATCGATGCCCCTGCGGCCGGCGCCTTCGATTTCGGGTTGCCTGCCACTACCGATCCGGTTCGGCCGTAGAGACTCGCCCAGCGCCGTATCCACGTTGGCCGAAGTGATCGTCAAGGCTTGGCCCGAGTAGTAACTTGCACTGCCCGACATTTGCCAGCCGCCCACTACTGCCTGGCTCCAGCCGCGCGCTTCCCGCAGCAGCTTCCGTCCCCGGCCGAACGGCAGCGGCGTGGAGAATACGGCAGTTAACACTTGCCGCCGGTCGAAGTCCGACCGCGCCCGCTCGCTCTTCAAATTCCGCGAATCCTGCGCCCCCGCAAAACCGCCGGTCGAGTTCCCGCTTAACTGCGAGGCATCGTCGATCGACTTACTAAAGGAGTAATTAAAGCGCAAGAATGCGCCTTTCATTTGCCGCCGCAAAGAAACTTGCCCAGCCTGGTAATTCGAATTGGCGCCGAAGGAATAATAATTGATCGTGTTGATTCCGGAAATCGGCCGCGGGAACGTTTGGTTGGCCTGATATAACTCCAGAGTCCGCAAGGGTTGGTTGATGTCATATTGCCGCCCCAGGTGCGTGCCCTTCGACCCTACATAGCCCAGTTCCAAGGCCCAGCCGGCAGCCAACTCGCGCTCCAGCGTAAAATTCCAGCTCTGTAAGTCGCCTAACTTGGGCCGCGGATCGTAGCCATTCGAGTTGGTCGAGTTTCCCTCGGTCGCGCGGCTATCGGGGAAAGGATTGGCCAGGGTTACCAGGGTAGGCTCGGTGGCTAATCTCGCAAAGGTCTGATTGACGGAGAAGGGAAAGCCGGTCATGAGTGACGTGCGAATCGGGTTCAATAAATGGCCGGTAAAGAAGATGCCGTAACCGCCACGCACCACGGTGAGCTTGCCCGCTGTCGGGACGCGCCAGGCAAAGCCGAGGCGCGGGGCGAAGTTCGTTTTATCGGCAAACACCAGTGCGCGGGGGCGGCCGACGTCGCGTGCCAGCACGGCCCGGTCCTGGAGGTTGTATCTGGCCAGCCGCTCCGGCAGATCGGGCAGCGACCGATCGCCCGCAATCACGATCTTGCCGAGCCCCGCGTCGAAGTTCGAAGCGCGGTCATAGCGGTCAACGGGCGGCAGGTCCAACTCGTAGCGCATACCGAGGTTTAAGGTCAGGGCCCGCGTCACTTTGTAGTCATCGGTGAAGAAGCTACCCAGGCTGAAGCTGCGCAGGTAGTTGCGGGTTGGCTGGGCATTGCGCGTCGCCGTCTGCATCATGCCCAGCAGAAAGTCGGCCACCGAGTGCTGAGTCCAATTGCGCTGAAAGGCGAACGTGCCGCGGGCATTGTCGTAAAAAGGCTGATTGAAGCGAACGCGCTCGACATCCCAGCCCCACTTCATCGCGTGCTTTCCCACAATCCAGGTGAACTTGTTACTCGCCTGCAGGACGGTGACGTGGTAGTGCTGCGGCTGCCCCGACGCCGCGCCGATCGGCAGATAGTCCTGCACGGTAATCCGCGGGAAGCCACTTAGTAAGGGATCCGTCGTCGTGCCGGTAAGCCCTAACTGCGAAGCGATGTCCTGGCCGCGAAACTTCTCGTTCTCGAGCGTCGCTTGCCGGTTGTAGCCACCGCGCACTTCCATGATCAGCGTGGGGCTGAACATATGTGTCCAATCGCCACCCATCAATTGCCGCGGATCGTTGATGTAGGTGGGCCATAAACCGAGGTTACTGCCGGCGAAGGGTGAGGTATTGTTGGCGACGCGGTATTGATAGCGATAAGCGACAGTGTCCTGCCCGCTGAAGCGATGGTCAAGCTTCAGCATGTAGCTATCGAAGCGGTCAAAGTCCTTGGCCGTGGTGAGGTAGTTATTCGAAGAGGAAAGCCGGTTGGGCAGCGGATAGTAGTTCAGAATCCTGAGCGCGATAGGGTCGAAGCGGCTGGCCGGAATCCGGTTGCCGGGGAAGCAGCCGGCGGCGGTGGTGGCATTGCAATTCCCCGTCTGTAAGGGGTCCTTGAGGTAGAGCCCCGCACCGGTGACCGGCACGACGGACTGCGAGAAGTCCCCTTCGCGCTGTGGCACGGTTGGCACATTGCCGATCGTGCTTTGGCCCAACACCTCCCGGAAACCTTCCCAACTGAACATAAAGAAAGTCTTGTCGCGCCGGATGGGCCCGTGCAGCGTCGTCCCATACTGATTCCGCCGCAACGGCAGTTTCCGCTGATCGAAAAATGACCGTGCGTCAAACAGGCTATTCCGCACATACTCAAAGGCATCCCCGTGGAACTGGTTCGTGCCGGAGCGAATTACCATGTTCATTACGCCGCCCGCCATGCGTCCGTTTTCGGCCGAAAAGCCGGAGACCTCCATCTTGAATTCCTGCATGGCACCCAAGTTCGGCCGCACCTGCGATGCCGACCCGCGCGGGCTGCGGCTGTTGAATCCATCCACCGAATAATTCGTTGAATCGGAGCGGGCGCCATTCACGTTCAGGCCGGAGCCTTGCCCCCCTTGCGCCATCGGAACGACGCCAGGGCACCATCAGGGCCAAGTCAAAAAAATCCCGCCCATCGAGCGGAATCTCATTGATCTGTTGATTGGTGATGACATCGCCTTTGACGGCTCCGGAGTCGGTGTTGATCAAGGGCGGCTCCGCCACCACGCTCACCGAGTCCGTCACCGCTCCCACTTGCAGGCTGACGTCCTGGCGCATTACTTGGCCGATTTCGAGGACAATGCCCGTGGCAAGGTGTTTCCGGAACCCCTCATGGTCGACCGTCAATTCATACTCGCCGGGTGTCAAGTTGGCTAGGGTATAGGCACCCTCCGCCGTGGCGCGCATTTCCCGGGTCGAATTCGTGGCCAGATGGCGGGCCCGCGCACGAGCTTCCGGTAAGGCGGCACCGCCGGTGTCCATTACGGTTCCGGTAAGGGTCGCGGTCCCTTGGGCCCAAATGCTGACGGCGCAAGCGCACAGCACTACCCATCTTATGAATGCCATCCCCAATTTTGCCCCGTTGGTAGTAGATCAAAATTTCGGGGCCAGCACAAGCCTATCAGCCGCCGGCTTTGCTGACCTTTCGGGGCTTGGACTCGCTGGCGGGCGACGGCATCTCCACCACTGGGGCCGGCGGCTTCTTGAGGGCGGCGAGCGAACTCTTCAGGGCCTCCATGATGTCGGCGACGGGGGCGAGTTCCTGGGCCACGGGTGCGGCGACCACCTCCTGGCCGTTCACCTTCGCGTCGATCATGGCGCGGATGCTCATGCGGTAGGTGTCGTGATATTTTTCGGGCTCAAACTGCGCCGCGAGTCCTTCGATCAGCGACATCGCCATGGCGAGTTCGCGCTCTTTGACTGCCTCGAGGTTGGTGCGGAACTCATCCAGCGCGCGGACTTCGTCCTGATAGTACATGGTGTGCAGCAGCATGCCATACTTGCCCGGCCGCAGGATCACTACATGCTCGCGATTGTGCATGGTGATTTTCGCCACGCCGTCGTAGCCCGACTTCTTCATGGCGTCGAACAGAAGCGTGTAGGCCTTCTCACCCGCTTCGTCAGGGTGAATGTAGTAGCTGCTTTCGAGATAGACCGAGTCGATCTCGGTGGCCTTCACGAATTCAAGGATCTCCATCACCTTGGCGGTCTTGGGCTGGATACGCTTGATGTCCTCTTCGTCGATGACGACGTAGCGGTCCTTCTCGTATTCGAAGCCCTTGATGAGTTCGCTGCGGGAGACAGGCTTATCGTCTGCGGCAGAGTGCAGCACCTGCTTGACGCGCGAATGAGTGCCCTTGGTAAGCTGATTGAAGCTGATGGTTTCCGGGCGGGCGGCGGCCAGCAGTTTGACCGGCAGGCTGATGAGGCCGAAGGTGATGTGGCCTTTCCAAATCGTCGAAGCCATTGGGGAAGATTACCTCTCTAAAACATTTCCGGGTGCGATTGTGACTACTTCGTAGATATCATGGAAGGGTCCGATTCACAAGGGTTGAAGGGCTATGGCGCTCGAAGATTACGCGCGAAAAAGAGAGTTCGAACGGACGCCGGAACCGGGGCCCCAGATGTCGAGGCCGGGCGCGGATGGCCACAAGATCTTCTGTATCCAGCGCCACGCCGCCCGGCGGCTGCACTATGACCTGCGGCTTGAAATCGGGGGCACTTTGAAGAGTTGGGCCGTTCCGCAAGGCCCGACGCAGGATCCTTCCATCAAACGGCTTGCGGTCCATGTAGAGGACCATCCGCTGATGTATGCCACCTTCGAGGGCAACATTCCGAAGGGAAACTACGGCGGCGGGAGCATGATGCTGTGGGACGCGGGCACGTTTGAGGTGCTGGGCGAGACGCCGGCCGAAGGTCAGTTGGAACGCGGCGACTTCAAGTTCCGTTTGCATGGGCAGAAGGCGAAGGGCGAGTTCGCTTTGGTGCGGATCAAGTCGAGTAAGGCGAACGAGTGGTTGCTGCTGAAGAAGAAGGACGCCGCCGCGCAGACCGGATGGGACATTGAACAGTTTGGCTATTCGGTGGCGACGGGGCGGACGCAGGATGAGATTGCCGCCGACTTGCCGTCGCGCACGGCAGCACCGATGCCCGAGGGGTTGACGCCGATGCTCGCCAGCGCAGGCCCCATCCCGCGCGGCGAGCAGTGGGTGTACGAGATCAAGTGGGATGGCGTGCGGGCGCTTTGCTACATCCGGGACGGGCAGGTGAAACTGGTGGGGCGGCGAGGGACGGTCTTCGAGCGGCAGTATCCGGAGTTGGCCGACCTGGCCAAGGCGGTGAAGACGCCGACGGCGATTCTGGACGGCGAGATCTGTGCGCTCGATGACCAGGGCCGGCCCAATTTCGAGAAGTTACAGCCGCGGATTATGGCCACGGGGACGTCGGCGATTGCGCGTATGGCCCGTTCGAATCCGGTGGTCTTCTTCGCCTTCGACTTACTCTATGCCGGCGGGCAGGACTTACGCGACTTACCTTTGCTGGAACGCAAGGAACGCCTGCGCGCGTTAATCGAAGTGACTGCTCACTTGAGATACTCGGAGCACTTCGCCACCGGCGTCGACGAGTTACTCGCCGCGGCCAAGGCGCAGGGGCTGGAAGGCGTGGTGGCGAAGCATCGCGACAGCCGCTACACCGACGATCGCACGCGGGATTGGGTGAAGCTGAAAATCCGGCAAGAACAGGAATTCGTGATCGCGGGGAGGATGGCGGGGGAGCGCCCGCCGTTTGGGTCCTTATTGCTGGGCGTTTGGGAGGGCGATCGTCTGCTCTACGCGGGCAGTGTCGGCAGTGGCTTCGATGGCCCGCTGCTAAAGAAATTGGCGGCCCGGATTGTGCCCTTGGAGACGACGAAATCACCCTTCGCGGAGGCGATCAAGTTTCCGCGCGAAGTGGTATTTGCGCGGCCCGAGTTAGTCGCCACGATTGCCTACCATGAGTTCACCAGCGAGGGGCGTTTGCGGTCGCCGGTATTTATCCGCTTGCGCGAAGATGTCGACCCGCGCGAGTGCGTGCGGGGCTCGAATGACCCGCCTGCGGTGCGCGAGGCGTTACTGCCGGAGGGGAAAGCCGAAGTCTCGCTGACCATCGACGGCCATAAGGTAAAATTCACCAGCCTGGGCAAGGTATATTATCCAGATGACGCGGTGACGAAGCGCGAATTCATCAATTACTACGCCGCGGTTGCCGACTTACTTTTGCCGCACTTGGCGGATCGGCCGCTTTCGTTGCGGCGCTATCCCGATGGGATCGCCCAGCCGGGATTCTTCCAGAAAAACGCGGCCGAGGGCTTCCCAGATTGGATGCGCACCGCCACCATAATGGCCGAGCACCATGAAGAGCGACAGCAGATCATTGGCGGCGGGCGGGCCGACTTACTCTATCTTTCGAACCTGGGCTGTATCGACCAGAATCCCTGGATGAGCCGCTTGGCCAGGCTGGACCATCCGGACTTTATCCTGATCGACCTGGATCCTTATGAGTGCCCCTACGCAAAAATTGTGGAAGCGGCGCTGCTGATCCGCCGGAAACTCGATACGCTGGAACTTACGGGCTACCCCAAGACCACGGGCGGCAACGGCTTGCATATCTACGTGCCGCTGGAGCCTATTTACACTTACGACCAATCGCGCGGCATCGCCGAAGTGCTGGCGCGGCTGGCGGCGCACGAACGGCCGGACTTATTCACCCTGCCCCGCGCCGTCGGTAAGCGCGACCCCGGCAAAGTCTATTTCGACTACTTACAGAACGCGCGGGGCAAAACAATTTCGGCGCCTTATGTACCGCGGGCGCACAAGGGGGCGACCGTGGCCACGCCCCTTGAGTGGCGAGAATTGAAAGCGTCGCTAACGCCCGCTGACTTTCATATTCGCAACGCGATGGAACGCTTCGACCGTACGGGCGACTTATTCGCCGGCGTCCTCACGAAGCCGCAACGGCTGGAGCATGCTTTCGAAAAACTCGAGCAGCTATTAGGCGTTTAAGTTCCGGTCGATGCGGGCAATGGCCTCGTCGATTTCCGCCGGGCTCTTAAAGCCCATGGTCATCGCGCTGACGGTGCCCAAACCGGTCACATACTTGATGGCGGCCTCGCGCTCCGCGGGATCCTTAAACATCCCCTCGCCCACCAGCTTCATACCGATGACGCCGGTTCCTTGGGTATGGATCTGCTGAATCCGCTGGGTGACTTCGGTGACGTCGCCGCGCTCGGCGCCGGTGGAGTCACCTTTTAGAGAATCCATACGCGCGCCGTTGTGGTTGATGCGGCACAAGGCCACGTCGAGCCACTTCGTACCGGGAAACGAGCGCAGGGGCAACAGCCCGTGCACCGAAGCGCCATGGGCCATCAGCACCTTCTTGTGCTTCAACTCCGACATGCCGTCGCGCAAGCGCTCGAGTTCGGTGGGCCAACCCGCGGTGCGCACGTTGTGCATCAGGACGATATCGAAGTAGTCGCTATTGAGTTCAGTACGAAAACGATCAAGGGTAGCTTGCGGATTATCGGTGTCGCGCCACTTCAGCTTCGTCATCAGCCGATAGCTATCGCGCGGAATGCCTTTGAGGGCGATGGCGAGCATCTCATGCATGCCATCGTAATTGTCCGCGGACTCAAAGAAGCGGATGCCGCTATCGTAGGCGTGGCGCACCAGGCGCGTGAACTGATCCTGGCCGAGCTCCCGCTGCACCCGCCCGCCGTGGGTACCGGTGCCGAAGGCGAGCCGCGTCACCTTTACGCCGGAGTTACCCAGCGGCACCCAATCGGTGGCGGCACGTTTGCCGGCGTAAGCGATCAGCGGAACAGCGGCAAGTGCCATCGTAGTCTGGTGGAGAAAGCGGCGTCTGGAGCAAGGTGTCATCTTGCGGAAAAAGATAGCACACTCGCCACCCGAGCACCAGGACCGTACACTGGTACGAATGGGCTATCAACTGGCAGGAACCTACGAACCGCGCGGCGATCAGGCGTCCGCAATCGACGCGATGGTGCGCGGCGTGATGGATGGCGAGGCGCATCAGGTGCTGCTGGGCGTCACCGGCTCCGGCAAGACCTTCTCCATGGCCAAGACGATCCAGAAGCTCAACCGCCCGGCGTTGATCATGGCCCACAACAAGACCCTGGCGGCGCAGCTCTATCAGGAGTTCAAGAATTTCTTCCCATC
Organism: Bryobacterales bacterium; assembly: GCA_038215525.1. Lineage (GTDB taxonomy): Bacteria > Acidobacteriota > Terriglobia > Bryobacterales > Bryobacteraceae > JALHNI01. The sequence goes on along the minus strand of JBBQQS010000009.1, from coordinate 13,421 downwards.
GAACGCCGTTGAGTACTTCGTCAGCTACTACGACTACTATCAGCCGGAAGCCTACATTCCCACTAGCGACACGTACATCGAGAAAGAGTCCACGGTGAACGAGGACTTGGATAAGCTGCGCCTTTCGGCCACGCGGTCGTTGTTTGAGCGCCGCGATTGCATCATTATCGCCAGCGTGTCCTGCATTTACGGGCTGGGGTCGCCGGAAGCCTACTACGGCATGTTGCTGATGCTGGAGAAAGGGCAAAAGATTTCGCGGCAAGCGATCCTGCAAAAGCTGGTGGAGATCCTCTACGCCCGCACGGATACGGCATTCGAGCGTGGCACTTTCCGGGTGCGCGGCGATGTGATCGAAGTGTTTCCTACTTACGACGACAATGCCTTCCGCATCGAGCTCTTCGGCGACGAGATCGACTCACTCTCGCAGATTGACCCGATCATCGGCACCGTCCGCCAAACCTATACGCGCCTGCCGATTTACCCCAAGAGCCACTACGTAATCACGCCGGACCGCAAGACCACGGCCGCCGAATCGATCGCGGCCGAGCTCGAGTGGTGGCATTCCGAGTTGGTGAAGCAAGGGAAGCTGATCGAAGCCCAGCGCCTGATGCAGCGCACGCAATTCGACCTCGAGATGATCCGCGAGATTGGCTATTGCCACGGCATTGAGAATTACTCGCGGCATCTTTCCGGCCGCTTGCCCGGCGAAGCTCCGCCCACCCTGCTCGATTATTTACCCGCGGACAGTCTGATCTTTCTCGACGAAAGCCATGCCACGGTGCCGCAGATCGGCGGCATGTTTAACGGGGACCGGGCGCGGAAGCAGAATCTGGTGAACTTCGGCTTCCGGCTGCCCAGCGCGCTCGACAACCGGCCACTGACTTTCGAGGAGTTCGAAAACCGGGTCAACACCACGATCTATGTGTCGGCGACGCCCGGGCCCTACGAGCTCACGAAGACGGGCGGGGTCTTTATTGAGCAAGTGATCCGCCCCACCGGACTCGTCGACCCGATGGTCGAAATTCGCCCGATTAAAGGGCAAGTGGACGATTTATTGGGAGAAATCCGCAAGCGCACCGAACGAAACGAGCGCGTATTGGTGACGACGCTAACGAAGAGAATGGCCGAGGATCTATCTGAATACTATTCCGAAGTCGGAGTGAAATGCCGCTACATGCACTCGGAAATTACCACGCTTGAGCGGGTGAAGATTCTGCGTGACTTGCGGCGGGGCGAGTTTGACGCTTTGGTGGGCGTGAACCTGCTACGCGAAGGGCTCGACCTGCCGGAAGTCTCGCTGGTGGCGATTCTCGATGCCGATAAGGAGGGCTTTCTGCGGTCCACCGGATCGCTGATTCAGACGATTGGCCGGGCGGCTCGCAACGTCTTTGGCCGGGCTATCCTCTATGCGGACAAGTTTACCGAAAGTATGAATCGGGCCATAAACGAAACGAATCGACGCAGGAAAATCCAGGAAGATTACAATGAACGGAATGGAATTACTCCGGAGTCGATCATTAAGCCGATTGACGGTAATTTAATTGCAATTATGGAGGCAGATTATCACACAGTGCCCTTGGAAGAGGAACCAAATGAGGTACACTCAATGACACCCGAGCAGACGGAATTTCTGATCGGGGAGCTTGAGACGCGGATGCGGGAAGCTGCGAAGCATTTCGAGTTTGAGAAAGCGGCTCAGTTGAGGGACCGCATAAAAGTGATTCGGAGTCGAAGTCTTTTATGAAGAGAGTCCATCGGATCGGCTTGGTGACGGCCGGAAAGATCACCGGATTGTGGCTGGAAAAGACGCCAGAATTGAAACGCAACGTGGGGCCCGTATACTCTACCAGCCTCAGGCTGGCGAGCCGTGCCTCGAACACTTTGTTACGAACGGGCTTCCACACCACCGATTGGGAAGAGCTGCGGCGCTGCGAAGCGGTGCTGCTTTTTCTGCCGGCCAAAAGCCTGCGCCCCATGGTGGGCGAGTGGGTGGAAAGTGGTTACGACCTGCGCGGCCTGCGGCTGGTGCTGTGCGACGAGGAACTGGGGCTGGCCGATTTCGAAGACCTGCGGAAGCTGGGGGCGCTGACGGCGGCGCTGAGTCCCCTGCCCCATTACGAGCAGCCGCGCTTCACTGGAGAAGGCGACATGATCGCCCTGGCGCCGGTGATTCGCCTGCTGGAAGCCGATGGGCTGAAGTTCACCCGTTTGCACCCCGGCGGCAAAGAGCGCGTGTCGATGGCCGTGGAGCAACTGCATGAGGCGGCGTTACCGATGTTCGCGCGCGCCGTGGATGCCTTCCGCGAATCGGGCTTGACGCAGGAGATCGCGGTGGGTCTGGCCGAGAAGGGCCTCTCCCACATGCTGCGCCTTTACGCCCGCAACGGGAGGAGAGTCTTCGATGCGCGGGAGCACGCCGAGGTGCCGGCGCGGGATTTCGAGCGAGCCAACCGGCGGGACCTCCTGGCGCTGGAAGGCGCGTTGTCGCGTGAACAGGTGGAAAAATCGACGCAAGCCTTTGGCGCCATTGCGGGCAGTGACGGCAGTTAGGTCCTGTTGCTAAACTAAAGCTCGATGACCCTCGAAGAACTCGATCGCGAGTATCAACCGCTCCGCCAGCAAGCCGACGCTGTGCGGGGCTATCTTTGACCCGGCTGCCAAACGGAAACGCTTCGAAGAGCTCGAAGTCCAAATCGCGCAGCCCGATTTCTGGAACCTTCCGGAAGCGAGCCAAAAAGTGATGCAGGAGCGCAAGCGCCTGGAAGAAAGTATCGCTTTAGAAGCTGGCCTGTCCGCCATGACGGAAGAGCTGGACACGCTTTTCGAACTTGCCCGCGAAGGCGAGCCTGTGGTCGACGATATCCAGCGCGACCTCCGCAAATTCGCGCAGCATATAGACCGGCTCGAAACCGAAATGCTGCTCAGCGGCGAAAACGCCTCTGCCAGCGCCATCATGACGATACATCCGGGCGCCGGCGGTACGGAAAGCCAGGATTGGGCGGAGATGATGGCCCGCATGTACTACCGCTGGGCCGAACGCCATGGCTTCCAGATCGAAGAGACCGACCGTCAGCCCGGCGACGGGGCGGGAATCAAATCAGTGACTTTCGAAGTAAACGGCGACAATGCGTACGGCTTGTTGCAAAGCGAAATTGGCGTTCATCGGCTGGTGCGAATCTCACCTTTCGATGCCGCCGGCCGGCGCCATACGTCCTTCGCCTCGGCATTCGCCTTCCCGCAGATCGACGACGACATCGTCATCGACATTAAGCCCGACGACCTCAAAATCGACGTCTTTCGCGCTTCGGGCGCTGGCGGCCAGCACGTCAACCGGACCGAATCGGCGGTCCGTTTTACGCATTTGCCCACCGGCATCGTCGTGCAGTGCCAGAACGAGCGTTCGCAGCATAAGAACCGGGCCACCGCGCTCAAGATTCTGCGTTCCCGCATCTACGAGCATGAGCTCGAGAAGCGGCGCGTGGAAGAGCGGAAGCTCGAAGCCTCCAAAAGCGATATCAACTTTGGCAGCCAGATCCGCAACTACGTCCTGGCCCCCTATCGCCAAGTGAAGGACCTGCGCACCAAACTGGCCTTGAGCGACACCGACAAGATCCTGGACGGCGACATTGACGCCTTCATTCACTCTTTTCTGGTCTGGAAGAAGACCGGCAAGCTCGCCGGCGACGACAAGGACGTCGAAGACTGAACGCGCAAATCGAAGCCGCGGCCAAGATCATCCGCCAAGGCGGGTTAGTGGCCTTTCCGACGGAGACCGTTTATGGACTGGGAGCGAACGCTCTCAACGAACGCGCGGTGGAGCAGATCTTCGTCCGGAAGGGCCGGCCGGCCAGTTCGCCGCTGATTGTCCATTGCGCGGATCCGGCGATGGCGCGCGGTCTGACGACCGATTGGCCGGAGGCGGCAGAACGCTTAGCCGCGCGATTTTGGCCGGGCCCGCTGACCTTGGTGCTGCCAAAATCGACGGAGATTCCGGCGCGGGTGACAGCTGGCTTGCCGACGGTGGGTCTGCGCGTGCCGCGGCATCCGGTCGCGTTGGCTCTGTTGCGAGCGGCGGGGGTGCCGATTGCGGCGCCCAGCGCCAATCCGTTTATGGGAGTGTCGCCGACCCAGGCGAGCCATATCCCGGAGGGGCTCGCCGACCTGGTGCTCGAAGGTGGCTCGTCCGAGGTGGGGATCGAGTCCACGGTGCTGAGCTTGGCGGGGCCGCCAACGCTGCTCCGGCCGGGGATGATCTCGCACGCCGAGCTCGAAGCGGCCCTGGGTGGCAGGATTCTGGCGGGCGAGGACGCTGAAGGCCCGCACGCCTCGCCAGGCCTGCATCCGCAACACTATAGCCCTCGCACGCCGTTCCATCTACTCTCGCCGGGCGATGCCGCGCCCCACGGTTTTGGCCGATGGCTGGAACTACCGTCGGACCCGGAGAGCTTCGCCCAGCAGATTTACGCCACCCTGCATGCGGCTGACGAGGAAGGCTGGGACTGGATCGCCGTCACCGCACCACCCACCACCAGGGAGTGGGAGGCGATTCGGGATCGTCTGGAGCGCGCCCAGCATCGTTCGTAACCCTGTTGATTCTGCACATGGCGACAACTATTTCGCCTCGCCGCACGTCATAATCCTTAGAAATATGCGCACCCTGCTTACCCTTTTGATGCTAGCCCGGATGGCTTCCCCCCAAACCGCGGTGGAAGTTTTCCGGAAAGCGCCCCCGGCTACCGACACGGCCCTGCGCGAGCGCGTCTCGAAGTTCTACCAGACTTACGTCGACAAGAAATGGCGCCAGTCGGACCAATTCGTCGCTGAGGAGTCGAAGGACCGTTATTATGCTGCGCCGAAGCCCTCTTACTTCAGCTATCAAATCACCGAAATCCAATACACCGAGAACTTTACCAGAGCCACCGTGCTGGGCCTCGCGGAGCAGGACCGCATGGTGGCGATGGGCGGAGTTATGCGCATGAAGGTCCCGATGCAAAGCTACTGGAAGGTGATGGACGGCACGTGGATGTGGTATTTGCCGGAACGCAATTGTGTCGCGACGCCGATGGGCTGCGGCGCCCTCACTAAGGAGCAGGTGGACATCTCCGAAAAGCAGAAGCAGGAAATCCAGGAACGCATTAACAATCCCCCGGTCGCGCAGGTGCTCTCGGCTTTCGGTTTCGGCGAGGCAACGGAGCGGCCCGTGTTAACCGCCGCCAGCCCACGGCTCGAGCGAACGTTCCACAACAAGCTCAACGGTTACTTGGTGCCTAAAATTCTTTCGGTGCGCGACCCGGACGTGGAAGCCGAGTTCGTGCCGGCGCAGATTCCCCCGATGTCATCGGGCAAGCTGGTGGTGAAGATGAAGCCGGGGGCGAAGTTTACGCCGCGGACCGCGATGGTGGAGATCGAAGTGTTCACGAAGATCATTCCTTTCGGGGTGACGATTGAAGGACCGGCGAACCCCAAGAAGTAAACCGGGGTTTGGCCATTCGCTTGCTTGGTAAGTGTCCGGAGGCAAGCGAATGTACTTGCGTAATTTTGAAGGCGCGCCAAGAACGCCCCTTTCGAGCCGGCCTAGCCGTGAAGTGACTCTGCAGTCCGCGAGCGCGCGGCAGAACCCTTTGTCCTCGGCTAGTTCCGCGCCTTCCCGAGGTGCTTTTTTTGACATGATGATGACGGCGGCACCGGCCCCGCCCGCCGCGCCCGCCGTCTCCGCGCCGAGGGCGAGTTCCGCCGTCAGAGTCTTGTCATCCGACGAAAACTCGTCAGTGCGAGGCGGATCGCGCTCGGCGACTGCCTCGCCGGGCCTCGTCCGCAACGTACCGGGTGCAGGACGATCGGTTCCGCTGGAGGCGACGGACGAAGGACAGGATCCTCCGCCCACGCCCCCCAAAACTCCGGTGGAAAGCCTGAACGCTTTTCTGACCAAGCTCGGGTACGACCCTGCCAGTTTCAACGCGCGGGTCACGACCGCCAATATCTCCGTCCCCGGCCTGTCTTACGAGTACCCGCTCCTCGAAGTGACGGTGCAGGGCGAAAAGGTCGGGTTCCATCTGCCGTCGGCGGCCAGAGACCTGCGGATGACCGCCGCCAACATTTCGTCAATGATGGGGAAGCCAGTAATGGACTTGTCAGTGTTCGCCTAAAACGAAAAGGGCGTCGTCGAAATGCCGCCCTTTTCTATTCTGGGGAAAAGACTAACGTCGCCGAGTGTTGAGCGCGACGATCCGGGTAGTAGCCACCGGCTTCCGCACAGTGGCTGGGGGAACCGCAGCCTTCACCGGAACTTTGCCCTTCGCCACGGCCGTTTTGGCGTAGCCAGCCCGGGCCCCGTAGTAAACGGCCGGAACCCGCTTACCGCGCGCCCAGTAGAAGCGAGCCGCGACGCGGGGCACTTCTGGAACCACCGGCACCACCACCACTTGACCCTGGGTAGCGTCATCCGCAGTCAACCCGTCGTTGGCTTGGCCGATTAAGGTGGTGGAACTCCGATAGGTCCGGCCGACCGATTCGAGCGTCTCGCCGGCTTGCAGTTTGTGCACCCGCCAAAGCATGCGCTTGTCGGCCGGCACCTTCGATAGCAAGCCGCTCACGCCCGTCGCGGTACCGAGCGGCACTTTCACTTCGAGCCCCGCCGGAATCACGTTGTGGATAAAGGTCGGATTCATTTCCTTAATCGTCGCCAGGGGGGTTTCGGTGGCATCGGCGATCAATTGCAAGCCCGTGTTGGCATCGACGGCCACGGCTTCCGTTTCCACCGGCTCATCCACTTCCAACTTATCGATCCCGTAGATCTTCGGATTCTTGGCGATGATCGTCATGGCGAGAATGATCGGCACGTAGTTGGCCGTCTCGCGCGGCAGCGCGTTGCGTGAGCGAAGCTGCCAATAGTCGGCGTAGCCGGTGCGGCGCACGGCGCTGTCGACGCACATGGGGCCGCAGTTGTAAGCGGCCAAGGCCAAATGCCAATCGCCGAGATGCGTATATAGGTCTTTCAGATGGCGGGCCGCCGCGCGCGTGGCCTTCTCCGGATCCAGCCGGTCGTCGTGCCACTGCGACTGCTTCAGGCCATACTCCTGGCCACGAAAAGTAATAAACTGCCACATTCCAGCCGCCGCCATGTAGGAAACCGCCCGGGGAGAGAATCCGCTTTCCGCCTGCGCCAGGTAAATCAATTCCTGGGGCACACCCTCTTCGGCCAGGATCTTCGAGATCATCGGCTTATAGCGGCCGGCGCGCTTGAACCCATAGATCAAGGTGCGGCGACCGCGTTCGGAGGTGAAGTAGTTGATGAAGCTGAGCACCGCGTCATTGAGCACCAGGGGCAACTGAGACTGCGAAAGCTTCAGATCTTCGGTCACCTTGGTCTTGAGTTGCGGATCCGCCGGCAGCGAGATCTCGCGGATCTCGTCGAGCGGCGACTTCTCGAACACCGTCTGTTCGAGTTCGCCCGCGCCCATTTCAAGGTCGAAGCGGTAGATACGGTCAATCAGATCCTCAAGCTTCTTCTCGAGCCGGGCCCGATCGGGAGCCTTTTCCGTGGCGGCGAGCAAGAGATCGATCGCTTGATCGAACTCACGCCGGGCCTGCTCCTTCTTCCCCTGTTGGAAAAAAGTCTTACCGCTCGTGAAAAGCTCTTGAGCTTTTTCGAAACGGGGATCGGTCGACGTTAAGGTACTGCTACCAGTCGATACGGTAATTGAGGCGTTGTCGTCGCCCGCGATGCGGGCGATCACGTCCTGGCTCTGGGCAAAAGCCATCCCCGAAGAGAGGAGCAGCGCCGCGGGCCGGACGACCTTAGTGAAAAGCTTGAAAAATTGCAAAATCGCTTATTCCTAAAAAAGTTGGTTCTAGTATTACATCGGCGACTCTTCAGGTTACAACAGGGTGAGTGGTGGGTCAAGTAGGGACACGGGTGTGTCACTTTCAATGAAATCAATTACTTAGGATGTAACAGCATATTGGCTTCACCACACGCCGGGGACGAAACGGTGCTTTACGGCCAAGCGGTAGGCCTGATATTCGGGCTCGCGGCTTAGATGGTGCTCCTCGGTAACGGCCCGAAGGTAATAGATGGTGGACCACAAAAAGACGCTCGCCACCGCCGCCGGGCTCACTACCGGCAGCATCAGAATCCACCATCCCAGCACCTTGGTGGCGTAGGCGGGGTGTCGAATCCACGCGTAGGGGCCGCGGTTCACTACGCCCCGATTGGTGAGATTCGAGCACCGCGTGCCCAGAGCCAAGGTGGCCCCCAAATAAATCGCAAACAAAGCGATTAGGACGCCGCGTGTGGCCAAGTCCAGCTCGGGCGATGAAAAGTGATGATTCTCGTCGCTATACCAGCCGACGCCCAGACGGCCTAGTACCCCATTGAGCGGCGGATAACAAATCAAAGCCACGCCCCAACCGAGAATCGTCGGCTCAACGGAACGCACCTGGGTCCCCAGCCGCGTGGAATCAACAAAGTAGCCAAAGGTGAAGTAGAGCGTATCGACCAGAAAAAAGAGGGCCAGAATCAGCCGGAACATGGGCCCGGCCAACATCCCGGCATCCAATAGTTCGATGTCGGTCGCGTTCCAATAGCGCGCCACATCGCCCAGATTCGAGAAGCAGAAGTTCACCATGGCCGGGATGAATACAGCCTTCACGCCCAGAAATAGCAAGGCGGTGGTGGATGGATGCTGGGCGCGCCCGTCGGGTGGGGGCGGCAACTTCCAGTGGGTGACCCAATGACGAATCGCCTGCCAAGCCAGCCGCCCGTTACTTTCTTGCGGGACGTCCGGCGGAATAAATATGTAGCGGACCAATCCGAACAGCGTATAGCCCAGGGCCCCGGCCAGCAACGTCAGTTGCGTGACCGGTGCCAGCCAGCGCGGGTAGAAAATCCCGTAGCGATAGAAGGCGACTAAGCCCCAGATCACCAGCAGGTTAGCCCCGTAGTTCCTGAGATTGGCGGCCAGCATGTTCAGTGGCTGGGCGTGCCCCCGTCCAGTAACCGGGATTCGGCACTGAACTTGCGGTAGTTCCGGAAGTCGATCTGCTGCCCCTGGTTGAAACGCATCATGAGCGCCCGCGCGGTGACCCGGGTGCTCAATTGACGCATGGCCCACAGGTCATCGCTGATGCGCATCTGCTCCAGGCGAAAAACTGCCCCTTTGTCGAGCTTGGCCAGAAAGCCGCCAAAGGTGATCGCGTCCAGGGTCTCGGCTTCTACCCGCAGCCATTGGTAGCCCTGCTGATTCACCCAGATGGTGCCGCGCATCTTGGGGAAAAAGCGGCTGATGCGGGTTTTGCCTTCGTAGCCGGTTTTCGGTTCAGCCAAGACTTTCCAGCACTTGGCACCCGCCACCGTCTCCTCCCCGATAAGCCGATAATTGAAGGCCTTGACGACCTCATCCCGGGTCTGGCGAGATTCGGCCCGCCGTTTGTTCTCCTCCGCCAGCCGTTTCGCGCGATCGGAGGGCGATTCCTGCCGGCGCTTCGCCAATTCGGCATCTAACTTGCGCTGTTCCCGCACCGCCGCCGCACCGGCCAGCGGCTTGCCATTCTCTTCGGTCAGCCGCTTATACCGGGAGCCGCCCACCCAAAGGTATTCGGTGACTTTCGATTCCACCTTGGTCGGCCGGCCCCCGCCGTCGAAGGTGGTGGTGGATTCGTTGGCTTCGTATATATAGTTGTCAAGCGCCGCGGCGTTCATCATCTCGCGCTGGAGTGATTGGCGGACGATCGCGTCGATATTGGGCGGTTCGGGATGGGCCGGAGCTGGTTTGGCCGAGTTCACTGGCGGCCGCGCGACTTGGCCGAAGGCCAACAGCGCGAAGAGCCAAATGAAAGGAATCATGCCACTTCGATGCGGTCGGTGGAATCCTGGTTACTTCGAGTTCCGTCCGGATTCACTTCGTAGGAGATCCCGTTGTGGTCAATGCCATTCAAGATACTACTCGATTGCCCCGGCTTGGTGGAACGAAAGGTAGAACGTTCTTTGGTGAGGCGGAAGCTGACAAAATTGCACCGGCAAGCTTCGCACCGCAGCCGGCGCCCGCCCATGCCGAGCTTAATTACGGACCAACGGGTCGGGCTGTAATACTTCAGCTCCCAACTCGACAAGTCCATGCGGTAACATTTTGGGCAACGGGCGAAGATCGCGTCCGTCAGCCGCAAAACACTGTCATAGAAACGATTCCCGCAGTCCTCGCAGCGAACCGGATAGGTGCCAAAAGCGCTCAAGAGCCGCTCTTTGAGACCACGGATTTTGGAGAGGCGAGGCCGCTTGCCTTCGCACTTCGGACAAGTTAGGGGCATTGAATGAAAGATCAGGGACCGAGCCCCTTCGATCTTAACATGCCGACCACCCTCAGTTACAAGGCTTTTCTGCGAGCAATATATGACTCTAAGTACCCATCAAACCTTTGCTGTACAGCCAGCCGGGCCGAACAACGATCGGCAGAAACAAAGCGCAGGGTTAGCCCCTCAATTGCGGCTACGGGCAGCGTATCGCGGGTAGAAGAGGTGACGAAGACTTCGTCGGCCGTCTCTAAATCAGCCGGAGTCAGCACGGCTTCCCCGGTCCGATACCCCGGAATGTCGAGTTCTTCGAGGATCAACGCCCGCGTAATGCCTGGCAGGCACCCCGAATCGAGGGGAGGCGTCAGGATTTCGTCGCCCCGCACCACGAAAATATTGGCTGAGGTGAGCTCGGCAACCTCGCCGCGCTCGTTCAGCAAAACCACCTCGTCCAGGTGGTTTTGCTTGGCGGCCTCGTTCCAAGTGAGATTGAAGCACCAGGAGAGCATTTTGGTGCCCCGAAAGACGTTCGCGGCGTGCCGCGCTTGCGGCACCATTCCGAGCCGCACGCTCTTACCCCAGTTCGCGAGGGGCTTTGTGAAGGCGATCAAGTCGAAGTCACGGTCCAGATTGGGTGCATCGAAACCCCCCCCTTGGTTGCGGACGATAGCGATGCGCAAAGTGGAATCCCAGGCCTGGTTCGCCTCGATCAGTTGGCGGAGCCGGCTTTCCAGATACGCGGCATCCGGAAAAGGGACATGCAGCACTTCGGCGTCACGCTGCATCCGCGCGTAGTGACGCTCCCAGGCGAACAGCACGCCCTCTTTCACTCGCAAGGTGGAGAAAACGCCCCACCCATTCAGCAAGCCCACCTGGCCCGGGGAGAGGAACTTTTCCGTGGTCTCCCGGACCCCGTCGTTGTAAAGCAGATAGCGATGCACTGTTCGTTATTCTAACGCCGGATCGCTATTCTGGAAGGGTGCACTGTTTGATTGTCGGCGCCGGACTCATCGGCGCTTCCCTGGCTTGGCGCTTGGCCCAGCGCGGCCACACCATCACCCTCGCCGACTCCGACCGGTTTTGCGGCGAAGCCAGCCACGCCGGTGCCGGCATGTTGTCCCCCGACGGCGAGCGATTCCCAGATGCCCTGTGGGCCGAACGCGCCCGCCAAAGTCTGGAGCTATACCCGGGCTTTGTGGCTGAGCTGGAAGGCGAGTCCGGCCGCGCGATCGATTACCTGGCCTGCGGGGCCATCGAAGGAGACCGTACGTTTCCCCACGAAGCCATCGTCGACCCTCGCGACCTCGCCGCTGCGCTGCGGCGCGCCCTGGGCCGCTATCCGGTACAAATCCTGGAGTACCGGGCCATCACGACCGTTGAGGCGATGAATGGCCGGATCACCGCCGACGACGTTGAGGCCGAAGTCGCCGTGATTTCGGCCGGCGCCTGGAGCGGCAATATTTCGGTAAATGGGCAGCTGTTACCGGCCACAGTTCCCGTGAAGGGCTACTTACTCGGGTATCGCGGCGCGCCGAAGTTAGGCCCCATTCTCCGCGACCGCCACACTTATATTTTGCAACGCTCGAATGGCTACACCATTGCCGGATCGACGGAACAAACCATCGGCTACAGCCGCGGAATTGACGCGGACTTAGTGGCTGACTTACGCGACCGTGCCGGCCGGCTGTGGCCCCCACTCGCCGCGCTTGAGCCCACCGACGTGTGGACCGGCCTTCGGCCCAGCACGGCAACCGGCTGCATTTACACCGAACGCTACGGAGAAGAGCCGGTGTGGCTCGCCTATGGCCACTACCGCAACGGGATCTTACTCGCTCCCTGGACCGCGAATCACTTAGCGAACGAGCTTTCGATTTAGCCCTAGCCCATTGCGTCAACTGTGGGGTGATTCGTAAGTATCCGGATAAGCCCGCCGCATCTCATCCGCCACCTGCACCGCCGTCGCAATCTGAATCAGCGGACCTTGCCCAATCCCCGGGCACGACTCGCCAGCCAGATTCCATGCCTGCCGTGATTCCACTAATTCCGGCCAAAAGGGAAACAAGCGGCACTGCACCGGCTTCACCGCGTGAATCCGGCATTTCTTTCCTTCGAGAAAGCCGCATTGCTTGCCTCGGCCTGGCTTGCGCAACCGCCGCGAATGCTTCGTGCGGTAGATATACTCAGCTTCAAAAGCCGCCTGCGTCTGTCCTAAGTAAGCCGCAATCCGGGTAACATCTTCTTCGGCGAGATAGACGTAGCCCGAAACTTCGCAGCACTTGGCGCAATCGGGTTGGCACTCAAAGCGTAAGTCGTTCATCCGAGTAAGCGGGCAACGTCCTTGGCGAAGTAAGTCATCACAATACTCGCCCCGGCACGGCGAATGGCGATCAGGCTTTCGAGCATCGTTCGCTCGAGATCCATCCAACCCAGCCGCGCGGCTGCATGAATCTGACTATATTCCCCACTTACCTGGTAAGCGGCAATCGGATGCGGGAAGCGCTCGGCCGCGGCGCGGATGATATCTAAGTAAGCACCGGCCGGCTTCACCATCAGAATATCGGCGCCTTCGGCCACGTCGAGTTCCATTTCGCGCAAGGCTTCGCGGCCATTCGCCGGATCCATCTGGTAACTGCGCCGGTCACCAAACTGGGGCGCGGACTCGGCCGCTTCGCGAAACGGCCCGAAGTAAGCCGAGGCAAACTTCGCCGCGTAGGACATGATCGGCACTTCGCCAAATCCGGCCGCATCGAGCGTGGCGCGGATCTTACCCACCCGGCCATCCATCATGTCCGAAGGCGCCACCATGTCGGCGCCGGCGCGGGCGTGGGACAAGGCTGCGGCAGCCAGCCATTCGAGGGTCGTGTCGTTGTCGACGTCCGGCCCGTGTGCGGTCTCCACAATCTTGCCGCAGTGTCCATGCGAGGTGTACTCGCAGTTGCAAACGTCCGTCACCACCATCAAGCCGGGGGTGGCGCGCTTGATGGCGCGGATGGCCTCCTGCACGATGCCCTGGTCGTCATATCCGCCCGACGCGAGTTCGTCCTTGTGCGCGGGAATGCCAAAAAGCATCACGCCCCCAATACCCAAGGCGAGTGCCTCTTCGCAATCGCGTACCGTCTCATCAATGGACGTTT
>JBBQQS010000008.1:0-25728 GCA_038215525.1 Bryobacterales bacterium | reverse complement strand
AGGCGGGCCAAGGCACTAGCCGGGGTCTTGACATAGTCGACCGTAGTGTAGACAGCGATCGTCGTCGGCAAAGCGATACGGCGCACGGAAATGTCGCGCTTGCCAACCACGGCCTTGGCATCCACGTCCACCTTCACCGTGAGTGCGGTGGCGGATTGGGCCGTGATGCCGGTGACGGTGATGCCGTTGCCGAAGTCGATGTCGGCGGTAGTGAGGCCCGCGGGTAAAGAGTCACCGAACAGCTTCACGGTGACTGCCTTCGCGCCTGCAGCGAGAGAGAACGTGTCCGTGGTCGAGAGCACCGGACCATCGCCGATCCGTTTCAATGTCACGTCGTAGCCGAACTCGTTGTAGCCGCCCCAGAACCAGCGGCCTTCAGCCGAAGATTGGTCGCGAGAGAAGGACATCACCTCGCGCTCCTGCTGCGAGCCGGAAGTGGCGCGCCCCCGCCAGGCGTAACCGGTATAAACGACGCCGGTGCTGGTGCGCGAGATCTTCTCGCCCGTCTTGAGCGAAGTCAGCGTCGTCTTCGAACTGAAGGTATCTTGGCCCGCGGCTTCAATCACGGTTTCGCCCACGTACTTGCCCTTGCCGGGCAGGTAAGCTGACGCCGCCCAGCGGCCGGCCAACTTGGGGGCGCGGCGGGTAGCTTGCCATTGCGCCCACTCGGGCGTATGCAGCTTGTTGTTTAGAGTGAAGTACTCGAGCGCCGTTTCGAAGGGCTCTTTTTCGGGCGCGGGAGTCGCAGGGGAAGCCGCTACCGCGCCCCTTCCACCGCCGCCCCCTCCTCCCATGCGTGGGGGACGGCGATATGAGGTGAATTCGACCACCGGGAAGTACCCGCGGTGCATACTGGCCAGCAAGTCCCACTCCACCTTCGACCGGCGCCAGGAGTTGGGCTGGGCGATGGGGTGGCAGGCGGCGCAGGCGTCCCGCAGGGTGTCGTTGGGATGGTTCTCGCTTTCGAGTTGCCGCTTCTCCCAATACCAGGCGACGGGCTTCGCCTCTTCGGGCGCCAAACCGTGGGTCTCGCTTAAAGACTTAACGATGTCGCGCGCCTCCACTGGCGTCAGCGACAAGCCATTCAACCGTACCATCCGCTTGATGATCTGCTGCCAACCTTCGGGCGTCGTGCGCTCCCAGGAGATGCGAGTGAGCAAGCCATTGCCGTCATCCTTGTGGCAACCGGAGCATTTGGCTTTGACGACCGGGCTGATCACGGGGATACCAGGCTCGGGCTTAGCGGCGTCAATGGCTGGAGGCGCTTGGGCCAGCAGCACCTTTCCGGTCAGGATGGCGGCAAGTAAAAGCGGAATCCGCATGGCACCTCTTCTCATTCTTCTATCCAGTATTCCGCAAAACGGGACGGGGTTGCAGGGCGGGCGGCGAGGACCGATGGAACCCTGAGCTTATCCGCATTTGGATGACGAGTCAAATTAATCTTGACTTTTTTATTGACCAATCTGCAAAACAGGTTTATCCTCCATAACATCCCGCCTCGTTGCCTTTCGCCTCTCTGAAACGAGGCCCCTCCTACCCCGTCGTGCGTCCAAACTCCATTCTGCTTCGAGGGGAAAATGCTTACACGTATCGGCCTGCTTTTCGTTTGTCTCGGATGCGCCTACGGGCAATCCACGTTTGGTTCCATCGTCGGCACGGCGACCGACAAGATGGGGGCGGTGGTGCCCGAAGCCATCGTCAAGGTCCGCAACCTGGACGATAACTCCCAACGATCTTCGGTCGCGAATCCGCAGGGTGCTTACACGCTGCTGAATCTACGCGCCGGCTCTTACGAGGTAACTGTCGAGAAGCCCGGCTTCGGCGTGCTGAAGATTCCTTCCGTGGCGCTGGAAGCCCGGCAGCAACTGCGCGTTGACCTGACGCTCGAAGTGGCCAGCGTCGGCCAGGTGATGGTGGTGAACGACACGCCCAGCGCCATCAACACCGAGAACGGCACCATCGGCGATTCCAAAAACTTCCAGCAGGTCACCACCTTGCCGATCAACTACCGCGGCTCGGGCGGTAGTCCTTTGGCCGCCATTCTGACGGTGCCCGGCGTGCAGCAGGACGCGGCGGGTAATTACTCTATTGCCGGCGGGCTGCCGTCGATGATCGAGTTTACGGCCGATGGTATCTCGACGGTGAACGTCCGGTCAGCCGGCGCGCTCAGCCAGATGTTTCCCTCCTCGGAACTGATCCAGGAGTTCAAGGTGACCGCGGTGAATAACAACGCGGAGTTCGCCCAGGTGGGCGACGTCACGATCACCACCAAGAGCGGCACCAATCTCTTCCACGGCTCGGTGTACGACTATCATCAGAACCGCGCTTTGGACGCGACGACTTATGGGTCCCGCACCAAGCAAGCCAAGGTATGGAATACCTTTGGCGCCACCTTGGGCGGCCCGGTTACTTTGCCGAAGCTCTACAAAGGCAAGGACAAGACGTTCTTCTTCTTCGCTTACGAAGGCAGCCGCAAGCCCGGTTCGACGGCCAAGCAGTTTACGGTGCCGCTCGAAGGCATGCGCAACGGGAATCTCAACGGTTTGCCCGGCGGCGCGGCCATCGACCCCACCAACGGCCTGGCCTTCCCGAATAACCAGATTCCGGTCAGCCGCTTGAATCCGGTCTCGCAGCGGTTACTCCAGACTTACTATCCGCTGCCCAATACGCCCGGCCTCGCTTCCAACCTCAACACCTTGTTGGCGACGCCGGCTTCGCTCAACAGTTACGACATCAAGATCGACCAGAACATCAGCAGCAAGCAGCAGATTTACGGCCGCTTCACCTGGCGTGAACTGCCCAGCGTCGGTGACCAGAACTTACTGCCCACCGACCTCATCAAAGAGAACAACAAAAATATGGTGGTCTCTTACAATAATTCGCTCCGGCCAAACCTGATCAACGAATTTCGCTTTGGCTTCTCCTTGTGGACGCGCGCGCTCAACTTTCCGATCAACGGCGCGAAAGCGCTCTCCGACTTGGGCATCCGGGGCCTGGACGTTAGCAATCACCCGGAGAGCGGTGCCTTCCCCGGCTTCGACTTTAGCGACGGCACCGGCTTCACCACCATCGGCCGGGCGAAGGATGGCCCAACGCAGAGCCGCAGTTTTCAGTTCACCGACAACGTCAGCCTCATCAAGGGTTCGCATACTTTCAAATTCGGCATCGATGTCCGGAGGATGGCCTACGTCGACGTGCAACGTTTTGGCGGCTCCGACGACTTCGGTGCCTTTACTTTCAACCGCGGTGCCTATAGCGGCAATGCTTTTGCCGACTTACTGCTCGGTGTACCCACTAACACCTTCTTCGCCATCACCGGCCCGGATCTGAATAGCCCGGTGGGCCACTACCGCTTCTACGCTCAGGACGAGTGGAAGGTAAATAGTAAGTTGACCCTAAGCTACGGCCTCCGCTGGCAGTATCACCCGCCCTTCACCGAGAAGTTCGGCAACATCACCAATTTCGATCGCGCCACTGGCAATGTCATCCTCCCGGAGGGCACTCTCAAGCCGGCCGCCGGATTTCTGGCTTCGATTAATGCCTGCCCCGGCACGAACGCGGCCGTAGCGTGCACGAAAATAGTCACCAATAAAGAAGCCGGTTTGGGCGTGGGGTTGCGCCAGACTTACATGCGTAACTTCGCGCCCCGCTTTAGCTTCGCCTATCGTCCGTTCTCCAATAACAAAACGGTAATCCGTGGCGGTTTCGGTTTATTCACCCAGACGGTGGTGGGGCCGCTCGCTTACGCCTTGACCGGGATCCACACCGCCGATACGCGCACTTTTACCAATTCCTTCGCCGGTGGCCAGCCCTTGTTTGCCTTCCCGCAAGCCGTCGCCGGAAACGTCTCCCAACCCGCCGCCGGCACCGGCGAATTTATCGTCGCGACCAACCTCGACTACCGCGATCCGCAAACGGCCCAGTGGAATGTCACCCTGGAGCGCGAACTGCCCAAGGACTTCTCGATGCGGCTGAGCTACATCGGCTCCAACTCCTATCGCCTCCACGGCGGCGTCGACCTCAACCAGGTTGTGCCCTCCACCACGCCCTTCGCCGCGTCCCGCCGGCCCTTCCAGAACTGGCAGCGCATCGTGAGCCGCGACAACACCGGCTTCGCCAACTATCAGGCCCTGCAGGTGGAAGGTAACCGGCGCTTCGCCAATGGCTGGTTTATCCAGACCAGCTACGCGTTCGCCAAGAACCTCTCGAACAATGGCGGCCCCGCGCCCACGGCCTTCCCTGGGGAAAGCGGCATCACCACCAACAATCGCTTCGGCATCTCCGCCGACCGCGGCAACGTCGCTTTCACCCGCCGGCAACGGATGCTGATCTCCTCCATCTACGCGATCCCCGTGGGGCGCGGCAAGAAGTTTGGCGGCAGCATGAATCGCTTCGCCGATCTCGCCATCGGCGGCTGGGAGTTTAGCACCATCGCCATGGCGCAGACTGGGCCGTTCATGACGCCCACCATGTCACGTGGTTCAGATAAGTCGAATACCAATGTGGTCGGCCGTGCCGTCAACGTCCGGCCCGACGGCCTGCGGGACGGCAACCCCGACGTGGGCAATCTCATTTGGGACATCGGCGCCTTCGCCATTCCCGCCACCGGCATCGGCCGCTTCGGCAACGCCGGTGTGGGTACTTTAATCGGGCCAGGCACGGTGGCGGTGGCCGCCGGCCTTGCCAAGAACTTCCAGATCACGGAGCGAGTCCGGGTGCGGCTCGAAAGCACGTTCACCAATCTGCCGAATCACCCGAACTTCCGCGAGCCGGCCCGCGACATCACCACGCCCACGACGTTCGGCAGATTGCTCGCCGTGCAGTCGAGCGAGAACTCGGGCAATCGCACGGGGCAAGTGGCGCTGCGGATTCAGTTCTAACGATTCGGTTGTCAAACAAGGGCGGGAACCCAAGGAACCCAAGAGGGCGAAACGTGTGTTGGGGGAAATTTGATTTTACCCCAGCCTCGTTTGGCTGGGGATGGGGGGGCTTAGGATCGTCAAAGGGCGAGGGGAACCGATTGCGCCAGCCGCCCAAGTGCTCTTCGACAGCTTAATCGATGGCGGCATGGCCTGTTCGAGGATGCCAGCGTGACCGGCAAGGGTTTTCTGGACCGCCCAGTTGACGAGGGGCCCGAGTTCAGTTTCGGTAGGCGAATAATCGGGGTTCGCCGGCAATAGGACGACCTTGTGTAGGTCGGCGACGGGGAAAGAGTCGTAGTCGATATCTGTATAGAGTTTTTCTATTAAGGGCCTCCAAAAAGTAGCGCAATACAGGGCTATGTGATTCATTCGGAAATAGTTAGCGGAGAATTTGGCGCGACGGAAAACGAAAGATTGAAATAAGCCTTTTCTTATCATATATTTCTGAGCGAGTCGGACCTAATCTTCTGAAGGGTGAGAAAGCGGTCACAACGGAACGGGGGAATTTTCTGAAGGTGTAAACGTTTATTTTTCAATGGCTTCCGCAGATGGGACGCGCGCGGTAGGGGGCGGAGTTTTTGGTGGCGTCTGGGATCCTAAAGGTGGAGGAAGACCATGAGTACACGGAAGAAAAAGCTTGTCGACCCGCATCTAAAGCTGTTACAAACGTTCCTGAAAACCCAAGGCTACACCGCAGGGATCGGCATCCCCTGGTATCGTAGCCCCGAACAGTACTGGTTGCTGAACACAATGTTCGAACCGGGGAGCGTGCTGGAGGACACTTACGACGAATGGCTGGCCAACGCTGAGGCAGGCATTGAAGGGCTGAAGCGGGATGGGCTTCGGCCGGTGAAAGTCTATCTGGATCCGCAGCCCTTTGAGGCTTGGTGCCGGAAGAACGGCATGAAGCTGGACCAGTTAGGGCGTTGCACGTACGCTGCGAGCGTCGCCGCCATGACGGAGGGCGTGCCCTCGTTTCAGCCGCGTGCCGAGTGGAACTGACTCCTAGCGGATGAGATTGGCGGCGCGCAGCATGGTTTCGTCGGCCAGGATTTCGGCGGGTGTGCCGCGGCCGGCGATGCGGCCTTTGTCGAGGACGATGCAATCGTCGGCAATCTCGGCGAGTAGGTGCAGGTCGTGCGTGGCGATGACGAGCGTCTTGCCGAGCGCCTCCCAGCTCTTCATCAAATGCACGATCTGCCCTTGGCTGCGCGGGTCGAGCGCGGCGGTGGGTTCGTCGAGCAGGATGACTTCGGGGTTCATGATGAGCACCGAGGCGAGGGCGACGCGCTTCTTCTCGCCGCCCGAAAGACGATGCGGGGCACGGTCCCGCAGGTCGGCGATTTCAAAGTATTCGAGGGCTTCGGCGACGGTCGACCTGATGCGGTCCTTCTCCCAGCCGAGTTGCAAAGGGCCGAAGGCGATCTCGTCGAAAACGGTGGGGCAGAAGAGCTGCACGTCGGGATTCTGGAAGACGAGGCCCACGCGCTTGCGGAAGGCGTGCGAGAAGCTGTCGTGCTCAAACTCCACTTCGGTGAGCGCGGCGCCATGATAGCGGACGGTGCCGGAGTCAGCAAAGTAGAGGCCATCGAGGATGCGCAGCAACGTGGACTTGCCGCAGCCATTGGCGCCCAGCAACGCGAGCCGCCGGCCGGCGGGCACGGTGAGCGAAACGCGGTGGAGCGCGGTGACGCCGCGATAGGCGAAGGAGACGTTGTCGAGCTCGAAGACGTCTACCGCCACAGGGCCACTCCGCAAAGCAAGGCCAAAGCCAACAGCACGGCCCACTCTTTTGCCGAAAGCGGACGCTCATCGAGCACATGCACTTCGCCGCGATAGCCGCGCGACTGCATGGCGAGGTGGACGTCGCTCGACAGCTCAAAGGCCTTGCTCATCAGCACGCCCACCGTGGCAATGGCCATGGTGCGCCGCTGCGCCGCGGGCAGGGCACCGGCGAGGCGGCTTTGGCGGCCTTCGAGCATATCGAGCGTGGTTTGGATGAAGAGGAAGATGTAGCGATAGGTCATGCCGATCAGCACGACGGCGACCACGGGCAGGCGAAAGGTGCGCATCGCCCGCAGGAGTTGGTGCCAAGGCGTGGTGGAGACCAGGACGCTACCCAGCGTGCTGGTGGTGAGCACGCGCGCCAACAGCATCGTCGCTGTGCGCCAGCCTTGGTGCGTGATGGTGAGGCCCAGTATGCGGGCCCAGGGTTCGCCCGGCGTGAGGAAGATGGCGGGCAAGGCAATGAAGCCGCTGAAGAGGAGGACTCCGGTCCACAGCGTGGTGAGTTCGCGCCATTGGAGGCGGCTGGCTAAAGCGAGGGCGACGGCTATTGACCAGATGCCGATCACCAAGGCGTGCGACTGTGCGGCGGCGGCGGTGAAGATGAGGATGCCGGCGCCGGCCATCTTTACGCGGGCGTCGATTTGCTGCAGGAAGCCACCGTTGGCCGAAGATAACTCGGCGGAGAAGGAGCGATCGACGACGTGGGAGATCTCGCCGAGCGTGCGATCGAGGAAGCCTTTGCGGCGATGCACCAGGTGGTGCAGTCCTTCAGACATTTCGCGGCCGGGCGCCGAAGACTGACAGGAGAAGTGAGACGAGGATGATGAGGCCGGTACCGGTCATGGCGGAGAGGACGTAGCCGAAGCTCGCGTTCTTCAAGATGGGCGGCGCGTAGTCGGGGATGGGCGCGGTCCAGATCGACGATAGGCGTTCGAGACCGGCGGGCGCGATCGCGGGCGCTTGGCCTTGCGACACGGCGGCGATTTCGCGGCGGGATTCGGGCTTGGCGAAGTCCGCTGGCGCCCATTCGCCCCAGGCGGAGCCGACGGCCAGCAGGCCCAGCGGGGTGAGGATCATGAGGATTGCGAGGCCGGCCCAGAGTCGCGTTTAGGAGCCGGTGGCGAGGCCGATATCGGCGCCGGGCGCTTCGCGGGCGAGCAGGCCCGGGTCGGTCCGTTGCAGATAGGAGACGACTCCGGCCGACACCAGAAACTCCGCAAAGCCGGCAAAGGTCAAGTGGCCGATCATCATGGCGGGCACGGCGATGGCGAGCGAATAGGGCGCATAGAGCGGCGTGCCGGCGGCATCATGGAACAGCATGGGCTGCAAGCCGAATTCGATCGCCGTAATCAGCGCCGCGGCATTGATGCCGGCGTATCCGGCGAGGCCCGCGGCCAGCAGCCTTCGCGTCGAGCCCATGGGCGACAGGCCGGCCACCAAGCGATACACGAACGACGCCACCAGGCTGCCGACGATGGCAATGTTGAAGCAATTGGCGCCGATGGCCGTGATGCCGCCATCGCCGAAGAAGACGGCCTGGATCACCAACGCCACGGAAATCGCGAGCATCCCCGCCCAGGGGCCGAGCACGACGGCGGCTAAACCGACGCCGGTGGCATGGCCCGTGGTGCCGCCCGGCAGGGGCAGGTTGAACATCATGATGACGAAGGAGAAGGCAGAGAATACGCTGATTAAGGGCAGAAAGCGAGAATGCAGCCGCCGCTTCACCTTGCCCATCGCGACATACCAAAACGGCACCGCCGACGCGTAGGCCACCGCGCAGGTGGAAGGACTCAGATAGCCGTCTGGGATATGCATACGAACCTTATTATTGTGCTACAAACCACTCTACGCACGCGGCGGGAGATTGGATTCGAATGTGGGCGGGAATCAGGCGGCGCTGCGATAGATCAGGGCGTCGTCCACGATGTGGCCGGCCATGATGTCTTTGGTGAAGCGGATGCGAAAGAGTCCCGGGCCGGTGGGCACGGTGGCGGAGAGTTTTTTCACCAGCCAATGGTTCATCGCCAGCGCCCGAATCATTTGGAGGGAGAGCGTTTGCCGGGAGACGCCCAAAGTTTCGAGCGCCCGGCGAATCTGGCCATAGACTCCCAACGGACCAATAGTCGCCAGTTGGGGCGAACCCAATATCAAATGCCAGGCGTTAATCTCGGAATCGAAGAGCCACATGGCGACCGGGATCGGCACCTGCATCTCGTCAAGCTTTTGCACCAGTTGGGCGCCCAACTCGATCATTTCGTTGGTGAGTGGTTCTTTGATTACCAGTGTTTCTTCAGCCATGGCAGAATTCCTGAATCGGCGCCCGACACCGCAGCGTGCATTTGCCGGGCAGACATTTCCGTTATGCCTACATCATATCGCGCGCTCTCACTCCAGCCGAGAATGGTAGTCCAGCCGTCGTCGAGTAGAGTGTCCGCCTTCAACCGTTCGTCCAACTCCGGCTTCAGCCCCGAGATCGTCAGCAACTCATCCAGGCGATGCGTATAGAACGAGTTCACTAGCTTCTTCTCCGGCACGTCATGCGCGAGGAACTGCTTGGCGATACACGCCTTCAAGGCGCACTCCACGCAGTAGCCCAGCAGATAGTAAGCGCCATCCCATCGACCGGCGGCCAAGAGAGCCTCGGCATCTACCAGCCGGACTTCGGCCAATTCCTGGAACTGTGTCCGATTCATTCCCGACCAAGATAGCGCAAGCTCAATAGTCCGTTATCTCCGACGTACCGAGCCCCACGCGGAGGGCATTCAGCACCGCCGCGACGTCGATCACCTCTTGCGCGATCGCCCCCGCGGCCGGCGTCAAGTAACCCGCCGCGGCCAAGCCCATGCAGACTCCGCTGAGCGCCATGCCGCCGACGGCGCTCTCAAGCGCGATCCGGCGCATGCGGCGGCCGATGTGGATCAGTTGGTCGACGCGGCGCAGCGAAGGCTCAAGAATCGCCGCGTCCGCCGCTTGCACGGCGATCTCGCCCTTGTCGCCCAGCGCGATGCCCACGGTGGCCGCGAGCAACGCCGGCGCGTCGTTGATACCATCGCCGACATAGAGCACCGGCATCGTCGCCGCGATCTCCTGCACGAACTTCACCTTCTCTTCCGGACTCTGGCTGAACCGCACTTCCGTGATGCCCGCCAACTCCGCCAGATAGCGGACCTCGCTTTCGCGATCGCCCGACAGCAGCACCACTCGCTTACCGTCGTGGCGCTGGGCGAGGTGCCGCACAAAGGCCGGCGCATCGGCGCGCGGGGTATCGCGAAAGCGCACCAGGGCCGCAAACCGGCCCTCCATCAGCACGACGCATTCGAGGCCCGCGCCTTCTTCCGGCAACGTCAAGCCGAGTTGCAAAGCGCGCTTGCGGCCCGTCACTTCCACGTCGACGCCACCCACCTTCGCCACTAAACCCTGCCCTGGCAACTCGTGCACTTCACTTACTTCCACGGTGGGCAAGCCCTCGCCCGCGGCCACCAGCGCCCCGGCCAGCGGATGGCGCGAATAGTGCTCCAAGCTCGACACCACACTGAGCACTCGCTCGCGCGTGAAGCCCTCGCCCAGTAGCACTTCGGAGACGGAGGGCTTGCCGTAAGTGAGCGTGCCGGTTTTGTCGAAGATGAAGACGCGGCAGCGGTCAATTTCTTCGAGCGCGGCCGCCTTCCGGATCAGGATGCCGTGCTTGGCCGCCAGCGAAATCGCGCCGAGGATCGCGACGGGAATCGCAATCAACAACGGACAGGGTGTCGCCACCACGATCACCGCCAGAAATCGATCGGGCGAACCGCTCCAGGCCCAAGCCGCCCCGGCCAAGGCGAGCGCCAATGGCGTGTACCAGGCGCCCAAGCGCTCGGCCAGACGGCGCATGGCCGGCTGATTCTGCTCGGTCTCCTGCACTACGCGCATGATCTGCGCATAGCGCGAATCGACCGCCGGCTTGGTGGCGCGAATGGTTAATGCCGAGTCGCCATTCATCGCACCGGAAAGCACGCTCGAACCTACTGATTTCGAGAGTAAGTAGGGCTCACCCGTCAAGTAGGCCTCATTCATTGAGCCGTGGCCCGCAGTTACCACGCCGTCGACGGGGCAAGCCTCATGCGGAAAAACAACTAAGGAATCGCCCGGCTGAATTTGCTCCACCGGGATATCGGCGCCCTCCGCACGATGCGCCGTTCGCGGCATCCGCTGCGCCAAGGCATCAAGCACCGAGGAAGCCTTCTTGGTGGCGTACTGCTCAAGCACGGTGCCCCCGGCCAGCATCAACACGATGATAACGCCGGCTAGATACTCGCCTAAGATTGCCGAAGTTACAATCGAGACGAGCGCTAAGATATCGGCGTCGAAGTGCCCGCTAAGCACCCGCCGGCCGACCGTCCACACTTGCGGTGCCCCGCCCAGGAGTAACGCCGCCAGCAAAGGCCATAACTCCCGGCCGTCGCTAACGCCGTAACCATAGCGAATTCCCACATGCAGGAGGATTCCCGCCAGCGCGACCAAGGCGCTGCCGATATCCTTCGCATAGTTAGTCACTAGGTTCACCATAACAGCTTGAATCTCTAAACGGCGACCTTCGCCCTGGAACAGCGATTGGTGAACGCTTAGGCGAAGAAGGTCGCTTCCGCTGTCCGGCCGAGCAGCCATTCGCGATCCTCGGCCGAGAGCGGTTTCATCTGCCGGATGAAGTCGATGGAAGGCGCGTATTGGTGGCCGCCCATCACTTGAAAAGGGCAGTCGCTGGCCCACATGATTCGCCGCGGCCCGAAGGTTTCAAAGACCTTCCGAAACATTTCGCCCAGGTCACGATACGGCGCTTTCTTCCGCCCCAATGCATAGAAGGCCGAGGCCTTCACCTTCACGTGCCGATGCCGGGCCAGCGCGCACAGTTGCCGGATCTCGGCATCGCGAATCGTGCCGTCAATACCCACGCGGCCGAAATGGTCGATCACCACGGGCGTTTCGGGAAACTGTGCGCACATCCGGTCGAGCGACGCGAACGCATCGGGCTTGGCCAGCGCGCACATCGCCAGTTGAGTCGCAGCGCCGGTCCGCCACATGGAGCGCATACCGTCCGAAGCGAGCCAATCCGCGCCGCCGGACACAATCCGGAAGCCTCGCACGCCTTGTTCAGCGAGTTTCTTCATGGCCAGCGCAGGGTCCGGGCCGTTCGAGTCCACGATGCCCACCCCGCCGAAGACGCCCGGATGGGCGCGCATCATGTCGAGCAGGTAAGAGTTATCGAAGCGGTAGAAGCTCATCTGGATGAGCACTATTTTGGTGACCCCGGCGGGCTTCGAATGCATGAAGAGCTGCTCCGGAGTAAAGCTGGCCGGCTCGTAGTCACGCTCACCCGCCGCCCGGGGGTAGCGCTGGCGATCGTCGGTCCACACATGGACATGGGCATCGATGATGGGTGGCATATCGGCTAGTATATGAGACGCATGGAGCCTGTTCTACAAACCCTCAGCGACCTCGTCGCCATCAAGAGCATCAACCCCGATCATGAAGGCGGCGTGCCGGAGGAGGCGGTGGCGCAGTATGTGGAGAGCTTCTTCGCCACGCGGGGGATCGAGACCATTCGCCAACCCGTTCTGCCCGGGCGCGAGAACGTGATCGCCAAACTGCCCGGCGTGGATCGCACGCGCCGACTGATTTTGGAAGCGCACATGGACACCGTGTCGGTGACTGGGATGTCGATTCCGCCGTTCACGCCCGATATCCGCGACGGGCGACTCTATGGCCGCGGCTCCTGCGACACCAAGGCCGGCCTCGCCACCATGATGCACGCGGTGGCCCATTGGAAAGAACAAGGCCTGGTGCCGCCCTGCGACCTTTGGCTTGCCGCCGTAGTCGACGAAGAGTTCGCCTTCCGCGGCGTAATCAAGCTTTGCGAAGGCCTTGAAGCTAGCGCCGCTATCGTGGCTGAACCTACCGAAATGCGGGCGGTAGTGGCGGCCAAAGGCGTCCTGCGCTGGAAGCTGCGCACGCTGGGAGTGGCCGCGCATTCCGCGAAGCCGCACTTAGGTGTCAGCGCGATTCGCCACATGACACCGGTGCTCGAATGGCTGAACGTCGCGGCCGACTCGCTGGCCACGCCGCAGCATCCGTTGCTGGGTCCCGCTACCCTCAGCATCGGCCTGATCCGCGGCGGCGAGCAGATCAACTTTGTGCCGGACCGTTGCGAGGTCGCCATCGACCGCCGCATTCTCCCTGGCGAGGATCCCCTGGCCGTCTGGGCCGCCTACCGCGCGGACTTAGCCGAGATCCCCGGCATCCAAGCTGAAATGGACCCGCCCATGATCGCCGACCCGGCCATGGAAACCGCCGTCGACACGCGCGTCGTAACTACGGCGCAACAGGTGTTAGGCGAAATGGGTTACAACGCGGCCGTCTGCGGCGTCCCCTTCGGCAGTGACGCGAGTAAGTTCGTTCGGCAAGGCATTCCCAGTATCATCTTCGGGCCCGGCAGTATCGATCAAGCGCACGCCGCCATCGAGTATGTGCCCTGCGAAGAAGTATTAGCCGCCCTCGCTTTCTATCTTGAATTTATCCGGAGGTTTTAACTTATGCCGCCGGCCACCGCCAAGTGAGTATCTGGCGACCGTAAGATCGAAACGGTTCGGTGTCAAAACCCTCCTACCCCAATCTCAACTCGGCCAGGAGGATATCGCCACGCTTTTGGCACTAGAAGATCAACTTTAGCCCCATCTGCAACTGCCGCCCCGTGGCGGAGGAGCCGGTGAGCTTGCCGAAGTTGGCGTTGCCGATGGTGAGGGCGGTGCTGTTGGCTCCGGGCAGGAAGAAGGCCGGGGTGTTCGAGAGGTTGAAGGCTTCGGCGCGGAACTGGACGCGGAAGCGTTCGCCGATGGGGAAGTTTTTGAAAAGCGAAAAGTCCAGGTTCGAGGCTCGCGGACCCCGCCCGATGCGACGCTGGGCCGTGCCGAACTTGGTGAGCGGCACGCCGGTGGAACTCGTTACCGTACCCGGAATGGAGAAGGCCGCGGGGTTGAACCATTGGTCGACCCCCCGATTGGCGGCGTAAATCGACTGGCCCTGTACGGTGTCCGGCACGTTGATGGTGGCGAAGAGCTGATTGGCGGCCGGAATGCGCGAAGTGCGGATGTCGGTGACGAAGCCGCTGCGGCGGGTGAAGATGCCGTTAATCTGCCAGCCGCCCAAGACGGAATTGACCACTTTGTTGGCGCCCCCCAGCCACATCTTCCCCTTACCGAAAGGTAGTTCGTAGCCGAAGCTGGCGACGAAGACCTGCGGCACATCGAGGCTGCCCGAGGCTTTCTCGTTCTTCAAATTCCAGGAATCCACCGGGAAGGTAGTGCCGCCGTTTTGCCCGAAAGAACTCGAGCCGCCTGTGCCGTTGATTTCCATGTTTTTGGACCAGGTGTAATTGGCCAATAAATTAAGTCCATTGCTGAGGCGTTTTTCAAAGCGCAGCAGCAGGGAATTGTAAGTGGAGCTGCCGGTGGCCGAATCGAGCCCGACGGCGTTGTTGACGTGGGGAAACAAGCGATTCACCTGCCGATTCTCGCCACGCAACGCAGTATCGAAGGGAATCTGATTGAGGTTCACCCGGCTGACGAGGCGATTGCCACGCAGACCGGAATAGGCCATTTCAAACACCGTGTTGCGGATGAGCTCATATTGCACACTGAAGTTCCATTGGAGCGCGTAAGGGTTGACGCTATTGGCGAAATCGGCGGTGCGGATGAGGGTGGAAAGCGGGCGGGTGGCGGAGAAACTGGCAAAGGTGGGATCGGTGGGCAAGGCCTGAAGCGGGGTGCTGAGCGTGACGGGCGGGGTGACAGTGCCGGTGGCGCTGATGGACGGGAAGACCAGGTTGGGCGTATTCGGCACATTGCCTCCAAACTGCGTTACTTCCTGATTCATCTCACGGCGCGAGAAGAAGACGCCCATGCCGCTGCGAACGGTGAACCGGGGCGACAGGCTATAAGCGAGACCAAAGCGCGGAGCCCAATTGTTATGGTCGCCGTTGACGATGGCGCGGGTGAAGCCGTCCTTGCCGGGCAGGGCCATACGGCCAGTGCGGGCGTCGAACAAGCCGCCGCGATCGCGGGCGTCGATGGGTTGCGTGTAGAGCTCGTAGCGAAGGCCGTAATTGAGCGTCAACTTACTACTCACTTTCCAGTCATCCTGGAAGTAAGTGCCGACATAGACGTCGCGCTGACGGCTCCAGTCGAGTAACTGGGTGCCCTGGGTGGCGGAGGGATAGCCGAACAGAAAGTCGGCCAGGGGCGCTCCAGAGCCGGGGGCGTCGCTCGAGGAACTGTAGATGGAGCCAAAGATGTATTGGCCGCCGCCGCGGATGACATCGTAAAGATAGCGGCGCGCATCGATGCCGACTTTGAAGGCGTGCTTGCCCTTCATGATGGAGAGGTTGTCGGTGAGTTGGTAGGTATTCTCAATGTTGATGTTGGGGTCGCCGCCACCGAGGCTGCTGAACTGGCTTTGGGTGTTGATGAGGCCCGAGAAATTGAAGGCGATGCTGGGAAAGCTTTGCACAGGGAAGGGGAAGAGGGCAATGTTGTTAGTACGCGCGAATTCAGCGCCCAAGGGGCCGAAGCCGGCGAAGCTACCGTTTTGCCGGGTGTAGCCGGCGCGGAATTCGTTCACGATGGACGACGAGAAGATATGGGTGTCGTTCAAAACGGAGTGCACGGCGTGACGCAGATTCTCGCCGCCGCCGCCGAGGAAACCGTCAAAGTTGCCGGGGTTCGGGTCAATACTTTTGGCCCGCGAAATACGGCCGAACATGGTATTCTTGCTGCCGAAACGTTGGTCGATCTTGATGTCGAACTGGTCGTTCTGAAAAGGGTTCGAGGCGATGCGCAGGAAGTTGCGGGTATCGACGCCCGCGGCGCCGAAGTTGGCTTTGGGCAGCAGCGCCAAGGTGGCGGCGCTACCGCCAAAGATCAGGGATGAGGGGATGGTGTTGTTGGGCAACGGCGTGGAGATGACTTGGCCGGTGGGCCCGACTCGGCGAGCGCGGGGATCGTAGATGGTGGCGCGGTAGCCCGAGAAATTCCCGACGCGGTATTGGTCCGGCGGAATGTCGAGAATATTCGAACTGGCCGTGGTACGGCGGCGCAGGCCTTCGTAGTCGGTAAAGAAGAAAGTCTTGTTCTTGCCGTTGTAGAGCTTGGGGATCGTCACGGGTCCGCCGAGCGTGAAACCGTATTGATTCTGCTTGAAGGGTTGACGTTTCACGCGCCCGGCATTCGAAAAGAAGTTATTCGCATCGAGTTTTTCGTTGCGCAGAAAGTTCCAGGCGCTCCCGTGAAATTCGTTGCCGCCACTCTTTACCGTGGCCGAAATAATGGCGCCGGCGCTGCGGCCGAATTCAGCGCTATAGTTATTCGTCTTCACCTTAAATTCCTGCACGGCGTCGACGCTGGGCGTGTAGTTAATGCCATTGCGGCCAATACTGTTGTTGTTGACGCTGGTGTTGTTGTCGATCCCGTCCAGCATGACGTCGTTGGTGCTGAAGCGGCCGCCGCCAGCAACGAAGGGCAGGTTGGTGCCCATGCCGCTCATCGGTATCGTATTGCCGGCGAGAAGACCCAAGGCGAAGGCATTGCGGCCATTGAGTGGCAATTCCACGATCTTCTTATTCTCAATCACCTGCCCAACACTCGAGGTGGCCGAATCGATTAAAGGCGTGGAGGCGTCGACGGTAACGCTCTCGGTCATCGAGCCGAGTTCGAGGTCGACGCGCAGGCTTACCGTTTGGTCGACGCTTAAGGGGATCGACGAGATGGTTTTAGACTTGAAGCCTTGGGCGGTGGCGGTGAGCGAGTAATCGCCGATGCGCAGAAAGGCCGCCGTGAAGTCGCCGCTGGCGCCGCTGGTAAGTTCGCGTTTGTCGCCGTTTGCGAGGTGGCGAAGCGTCACTTTGACGCCGGCGATGGCCGCGCCTGTGGGGTCGGTGGTGGAGCCCGAAACCGTTCCGGTGGAGACCTGTGCCAACAGGCCGCCGGCGCAGGAAAAAACGAGTAGAAAGCGAGTGACCATGAAAACCTCTGCGCACATCATATATCAACGGCGGCGCGCGTCAACGATCTGGAGACAGTCGGCATCAGAGATGATCACTCCGCTGATTGCTAGCCAATGGGATCTTCCATTTTGAAGTTCCGTCGGAAGATCACTGGATCGGCATTTGATTTCGTCAAAGTAAGTGATGGATGCGGTCGTTAATTTTGAAGGGGCTGCGCCCGCCTTTACAGGAGGGCGTTGAGAGGGCAGACTTCGGCGATCTGGATGGAAAGGGAGAATTCGGGCAGGGCGAGTTCGGGGACGGAGGTGAGGCTACCGTCGCGGTAGATGGAGAGGCGGCGGAGGGTGGGGTCGGCCAGCCAGATGTGAGCAACGCCAAAGGCCTGGTAGTCGGCAAGCTTTTCCATTTGTTCGTCGTGGCGGTCATCCGGAGAGACGATTTCGACCACGACCCACGGGACGTCAACGGTAGGGTTCGCTTGAGAGGGGGCCCGAGGGGCGAAGACCGCAAGGTCCGCCACTCGGAGGCGATCAGGTCCAACTCGCATTCGTAACTCCGGACGAGGAAACAAGGAGTACTTCAGCGAAGCAAGGAAAAACATCCCTTGAATCCAATTGGCTGCGGCGCTGTGTGAATTTCCCGCCAACGAACGCTTCTGAAGCTCCCCGTCTACGTATTCGGCCTCGGGGCCGTCGAACGTCATCTGCAAGTATTCGGCTTCGGAGATGAGAGTCTTGGCGCCCATAGCCAAAGGGTATCAAAAGTCTAGAAGCGGTAATAGAGGCTGAACTGCAGGAAGCGGGCGCCACTACCGTTCACCCCGGTGATGCGGTTGAAGTTGACGCTGTTGATGTCCTGCTCGACACCGATCGCGAACGAAGGGTGATTGGGTAAGTTGAAAGCGTCGGCGCCAAACTCCAGCGAGTGGCGTTCGCCAATCAAGATCTTCTTCTTGAGCGACATATCGAGGAAGAAGCTGGTGGGGCCGCTGAACATGCGGCGTTGCAGATTACCGACGTTGCCAGCGGTGGGGTTGAAGAAGGCCTGGTTGGCAAAGGCCGGGGTACCGTCGGTATTGACGCCGCGGCCAGCGAGTGTAAAGCTCTTGTCGATGAAGAGGACGCCGTCGGTCTTATCGAGCTTGAAGACCTTGGAAGTGATCTCTTCGTAGGTGAGGGCGCTGACCGCCGTATTCCGCGCCGTCGACCGCGGACCGCGATTCAGCGTGCCGCGTTGCGAGAGCACCGAAAACGGGAAGCCCGAGAGCCAGCTTTGGTTGGCCGAGACGGTCCAGCCGCCGATCAAGTGGTTGACGGCCCGATTGCCGCTGAAGCGTTGACCTTTGCCGAACGGCAGGGCGTAGCTGGCGTTGATCTTGAAGGCTTGGCGGAGGTCGAACGGAGCACGGGCGCGTTCGAGGGCGTTGTTGCCGAAATCGAGGAAGGGCTCAAAACGCGTCTGGTCGTCACCGGATACGTCGCTCAGCACTTTAGACCAGGTGTAGTTGCCCTGGAAGAACAATCCCTTCACCCGGCGGCGAACGTCGATTTGGAGGGCGTTGTAGGTGGAGTTAGCGCCATTGCCGATGACGTTGGCGGCCAGAGCGTTGGGGTTGGGGAAGAAGCGGACGCTGCCCTGCTGGTTGTTGATCTGGGTGTTGGCGGCCAGGGTGCCCACTTCGCCTTGGCGGAGCAGCTGTTGGTTGGCGGCCGAAGCCACATTGAAGGTGGGGCCCAAGCCCGGGAATGTGGTTTGGGCGCCGGCCTGTACGCGGCGGAAGTCCGCCAGGAAGCCGTTGTTGATGATGTCCACCTGGTTGTAATCGTAGGCGCGCAGGAGTTTGGTGCCATGGTTGCCCACGTAGCGGGCTTCGACCACGGTGCCCCTGATCTCATGCTGAATGCCGAGGGTGTAGGTCTGCAAATAGGGTGTGGCGAGGTTGAACTCCGGCGTCCCGAGCGCGACTTGCCGATTGGCCGCGTAGAGGTTGGTGAGTTGGATGGGCGTCGCAAAGGGGGCCGCGGAGAGGGCCGGGACATTGGCGACGGTGTTGTTGAGATTGAACTGCCCGATGACGGTGCTGAGTCCGCCATTGGTATTGGCGTTGTTGCGAATGGACGTCAGCATGTCGTCGTTAAAGAACGAGATGCCATAGGAGCCGCGGATGGCCGTCTTGCCTTTGCCAAAGGGGTCGTAGGCGAAGCCGATGGTGGGGGCGAAGTTGTTGCGGTCCGGCTTATAGAGCGAGCGGCCATCTTTGTTGACGAAGTCGAAGGTGGCGTTCGGATTCCGGGCGGTGGAGATGATGTTGCCGTTAACGGAATTGGGCAGCAGGAAGAGGTTGTTGTCTTCTTTGAGGACGGTCCAGTATTCGTAGCGCAGGCCCATGGTGAGGGTGAGGCGCTTACTCAGCTTCCAACGGTCCTGGAAGTAGAGCGAGTGCGTGTCGTTGGAAAAGTTGCGGCGTTCGCCAATGCCCCTAGAGAAGCCCTCTTTGGCGTCGTTGACGAAGAAGGTTTGCTGGACGTTGGTGACAAAGCCGGCCAGCGTCGCCAGATAGTCGTTGGCCCGGGTGAGGTCCTGGCCGGTGATGCCGGGGAGTTGGGACGCCGCTAGCCCGGTTTGGTTGGCGCTGATGCCGAGCGTCACCGAGGGAATGGCATTGGCATCGTTAAAGGTGGCGTTCCGCGTGAACTGGCCTTGATAGCCGAAGGAGAAGTCATGCTTGCCTTTGAGCCAATTGGCATTGTCCTGGAAGGAGTAGACGCGGGTGCGGCGGCCTTGGGGCATGAACGAATTCGTCGGGAAAGTGAAAAGCGTGGTGGGCGACGGAAAGATGATGGAGGTGGGGATCGCGCTCGAGACACCAAAGATACTGGGGCTGCGAAGGAAGCCGCCGCGGACCTCGTTGGTGAGGGTGGGCGAGAAGGTGGAGCGCCAGCCGAGGCTTAAGAAGTTGCGCGTGGCGTCGGTATTGTTGGGCGGGATGGGATCGTAGAAGCGGGTGGCGATGTCGGGACGGTCGTTGTATTCCGACGTGCGGTTGTAGGTGCCGAAGAAGCTATTGGAAGAGTTCAGATAATAGTCCCACCGATTGACGAACTGGTCGCGGACGGTGTTGGCTTGGGCGTTAAAGCGATAGCCACTGGTGACGACGTTATCGCCGGCGTCGGTGCTGTTGGGGTTGGGCAGGCTGGCGATCATGGCGCGCATGGTGGGGTCGAGCGACACGCCGCGCGCGGCGTGCACGTTGACGGATTGCACGGGTTGACCGGCGGCGGTGCGATACAGGAAATTGCCGGTGCGCGCCTCCGGTACCAGCACGGTGCGGATCTGAGTGTTCTGCTGCTTCAGGCGCAGGCTTTCGAAATTGCCGAAGAAGAAGAGCTTGTCCTTGATGATCTTGCCGCCGAGTGAGGCGCCCACCTGATTCTGGTTCAGCTTGGGCTTGGCCACGCCGGCGCGGTTGTTAAAGAATTCATTCGCGTTATAGGCCTGGTTCTGATTGAACCAATAGCCGGAGCCATGCAACTGGTTGCTGCCCGACCGCGTGGTGAGCGAGATCTGCGCCGCGCCACCGCCGACGGTGGAGCCGGCATTTCCGACGGCGATCGACATTTCGGAAATCTGGTCCACCGTGGGGCGGATCGGCATGAAGTCGAGAGAGTTGTTGCGAATAAAGTTGTCCTGGATGTTCACGCCGTCCAGGGTGACGTTGGCGGCCGAGGCGCGCGTGCCGTTGATAACGGTGGGTCCGCGGCCATCGCTGACGCCGGCTTGCGTTGCGAACAGGGTGCTCAACTGGCGCGAAGCGGTGGGCAGATTCTGCACTTGCTCCCGCGGAATGGTGCTCACCAACTCGCTGCCACCGAGTTGCACGCCTTGCACTTCGCCGGAGACCTCGATGACCTGCGCGGAGGCGGAGAGTTCGAGCTTAACGGTGCCCAGGGATGTCTCCTTCAGCGCGTCAATCTTCACCAGCCGCAAAGAGACCTTGGCGAAGCCGGCGCTGGAGATGGCAATGTCGTAGGTTTCAGGGCGCAGGGCGGAGAAGGTGAAGAGCCCGTTGGCGTTGGTTTGGGACTGCAGCAACGCAGTAGCGCCGCCACCCAAAAAGACCTCTACTTTGGCGGCCGGAACGGGCGCGCCGGATGGATCGACGACGGTGCCGGTTAAGCGGCCATTGACTTGAGCAAAGAGCGAAAGCGCACAAAGGGCGACGAGAAGACCAAAGCGAAGCATGGCCTCAGCTTAACAAGTTTTTCACATTTGTGTGGCGATTCGCCCCCTACTGAGCGCCGGCGAGGGCCAAGAAAGTGGTGATCGCGACCTGGGCGGCCACGATTTGGGACGGCTTGTCGACATCCACCCATTCGTCAAGCGAATGGGCCCGGCCGCCTTTGCCGCGGCCGATGGTGACGGCGGGGATGCCGAGGCTCATGGGGACGTTGGAGTCGGTGCTGGAGATATTGTAAGACGGGGTAAGCCCGAAGGATTTGACCACGGCGGCGACGGTTTGGACGATGGGGCTGGTGCGGGGCGTTTCGCCGGCCGCGCGGTCGCCGATCAGCTTCGCCTCCACTTTGATCTTGCCCTGGTCGGTGGAGCGGGCCTTATTCTCTTCCGCGACGGCGGCAAAGAGCAGGCCGTGGAACGAGTCGACCAGCTTGCTCAACTCTGCCTTCGATTCCGAGCGCATGTCGACGTCCATCGAGACTTCGAAGGGGATGGAATTCACCGAAGTGCCGCCGTTCACTACACCCACATTGAAGGTGGTTTTGGGCTTCGACGGTACTTGAAGCTGGGCGAATTTGGTGATGGCGTTGCCCATGGCGAAGGCGGGATTGACGAGGCCAAAGGCGCCATAGGAGTGGCCGCCGGGGCCGGTGAAGACCACCCGATAGCGCTTGCTGCCGGTGCCGCCATTGGTGATCGGCCCGGGTTCGCCGCCGTCGATGGACAGGAAGTTCTGGATGCGGCCTTTGTATTTGCCTTTGGTGAGCAGGTATTTGGCGCCCCGCAAGTCGCCTTCGCCTTCTTCGCCGACGTTGCCGACGAAGAGGATGTCGCTTTGGGTGGTGAACTTGGCGGCGTCCAGCGTGCGGATGACTTCGAGCATCAGCGCCAGGCCACGGGTGTCGTCGCCCACGCCGGGCGCTTCCAGGCGCGTGCCTTTGCGCTTCACCTTCACGTCGGTGCCGGCGGGAAACACAGTGTCGAGGTGGGCCAATACGGCAAGAAGGGGCCCGCTCCCAGTGCCTTTGCGCAGGCCCATCACGTTGCCCTCGGCATCCATTTCGACGTCCTGTAGCCCGAGCCTACGCAGCTTCTCAAGATAGGCTTGGGCGCGGACCTTCTCTTGAAACGGCGGCGCGGGGATTTCGGTGAGCTCGATCAGTTCGCGCACGAAGAGGTCATAGTCGGTGTCGAGGAAGGCGGTAGCGGTTTTGAACTTGGGGTCGTTGACGATCTTCTGGACGGTCGCCTCGGGGGTTTGGGCGAAACAGACGACTACGGCGAGCAACGGGAGTAAGCAGCGCATCATTTTTGAGACTAGCAGTAGACTGGGGGGATGGAATTTTTGGCCGACCCCGAACAACTCCGTGAGTGCTATGAGCCGGCGATGGAGCGGGCCGTCTTGAAGAGCCTGCCCCGCCTCGATGAGCACTGCCGGCGCTTCATTGCCTTGTCGCCGTTTCTCTGTATGGGGACTTCCTCAAAAGCCGGCGCCGATGTGACGCCGCGGGGCGACCGGCCGGGCTTTGTGAAGGTGCTGGACGATGTTACTTTGGCCCTGCCTGATTGGCGCGGAAACAATCGCCTGGACGCGCTGACGAATATTGTCGAGAATCCGCAGGTGGGGCTGCTCTTCTTGATTCCGGGCGTGGACGAGACCTTGCGCGTGAATGGGGTGGCGCGGGTGACGACGGAGCGGGGAATCGTCGAGCAATGGTGCGTCAATAGCCATCATCCGAAGTCCGCGTTGGTGGTGAAGGTGGAGGAGGCATTTTTGCATTGCGGGAAGGCGCTGATCCGGTCGCACTTATGGGATGGCACTTACCAGGTGGACCGCGCTGTACTGCCGTCCTACGGCAAAATGCTGAAGGATCAGATCGCGGTAAGCGATACGGCGGAGCAGATTGAGCAATCGGTGGCGGAGGCCTATCGGACGAAGTTGTACTAACGCGGCCCAGGCACACCGTACAGGCCGGGACGGATGTGACGATAAGGGAAACGCGCCGGGTTCATCCCCGTCACCCCGCCTGAATCCACGATGATGATGCGGGCCGAAACGGGCTCGTAGGCCGCACGCGGCGCAATGGTGCCTTTGGCCACCAGGATCCGCATCTGGTGCGGGATGATGCCCACGCTATTCAACTGATTCAAACTAAAAGGGATCACGCGCTTCGGCGTCAGCACCACCAGATTCGGCAAGTCCGGCGTCGACCCTTCCACCTCGATCACCGCCGTCGTCCCCATATCCCAATAGCGACCCCCGCCATGCCGGATCGCCGTTTCCACAAAGCGGCCATCGTGGATGCCTTTCACCCGGCCCTGGATGCGGACCGAATCGCCGTGCAGATTGTCGGTCTTGCCGCCCACCGCGCCATCGAACCGGGCACCCACCCCTGCCTTGATGGCGGCTTCGGCGGCCCCGGCATCGGAGATCACCACCACCCAGCCGCCGGCCTTCTGTTTGAGCAATTCGGCCAGAATATAGGTGCTATCGCCCGCTGAGCCACCGCCGATATTGTCTCCGGCGTCCATCAGGGCGACGGGAAACTTGTCATTCTCCATGGCCATCTTGACGGCTTGGGCGGCGGTGGGCGCGGCAAACTTCAGCTGATCGCGCAGATCCCAAAGGAGATTGCCCAAGCGCTCGGCCTCCCGGCGGGCCAACGCCGGGTCATTGTCGGTGACGACGACAATGCTGGGCCCCATCGCAAGAATATCGGCGTATTGGTAGCCCCCGGCGACGCTGGCGGCGAGGACTTTAGGCTGAGTTTCGAGTCTTTTGCTTTCGTCGGTGATGGGCTTTAAGGGGGCGGCGTAGGTGTTATGGAAGAGGATATTCAGCAACATCGGCGGCTTCACGATGGCTTGCGTGGGCTTCACTTTGCCGGCCACCACCTGGGCCATCAGCTTCGCGGCCTGCACGCCCCGGTCCTTGGCGTCCAGATGCGGGCACTCCTTATAGGTGATCAGCGCCGTCGTCATGCGCACAATCTCTTCGCTGACGTTGGCGTGAAAGTCGTGGACGACGATGAGCGGGATCTTGTCGCCAAAGGCCTGGCGGACGCGGCGGACGATTTCGGCATCGGCGTGGGGAAAGCTTTCGGCCACCATCGTGCCGTGCAGAAAGAGCAGGATGCCGTCGAGCTTGGGCGCGGCTTTCAGGCGGTCGATCAGCTCTTTGGTGAGGGTTTCGAAGGCCGAGTCCAGCACGATGCCGCTGGTTTGTGGGCCGGCGGTGTTCGTCGGGATGAGCGGGAGGCCGGATTGCGCGGCGCCTTCGATAAAGCCGGCGGTGGTGTTGTTGGCATTGGCGGAAAGCTTCAGGATCTCGTCGCCGCGCAAGGTGCCATTGGCGCCGCCGATGCCGGCTTCGAAGTCGGCCAGCGTGGTTTTCTTGGGGTTGAAGGTATTGGTTTCGTGCACAATGCCGCCGACGCCGATGACTGGCTTGGTTTGGGCAAGGGCGAGGGTGCTGAGGAAGAAAATGATGGCCCGCATGGGGGCGATGATATCAGGCTTTTAACTCCTGGCGGGCCTGTCTTTCCCAGGGCGAGAGTTCGCCGCGGCGGAACTTGGGGGCGGTGCGGACGGCTTCGATCGCCTTCTCGAAAGCGGCGCGGGCTTCCGACGGGCGCTGCAAGGTTTTGAGCGTTCGTCCATAAAGCACCAAGCCTTCCGGGTCGTATTCGCGAACGTTGACGTAATGCTCAAGGTGGGTGAGGGCTTCGGTGGCCTGTCCGGTAGCCAGGGCTACGGCGCCGAGTTCGCGCCAGACTTGGTGGCTGGCCAGTTTGGGGTCGATTTGCGCGCCGCGTTCCAGCAGTTGGCGGGCTTCAGCGTCTTGGCCTTGTTGCCGCAACAGCCGGCCGAGTTGGAAGAGCGCGTCTTGCTCGTTGGCGTCAATCTCGAGCGCGCGGCGGAAGCTCGCTTCAGCCTCGGTGCAGGCGCGGCGTTGGACGTAGATAAGCCCGAGTTGATAGTGCGCATCGGCGTCGCGGGGGTTGACGGTGGAGAGTTCGAGTTGACGCTTGAAGTTCTGGCGGGCCGCGAGTCCGCCGCCAAGGGAGCTGATGTCGCGGCCGAACAGCAGGTAAGCCATATACAGCAGCCAGGGCGAGGCGAACATGTACAGGAAATTGGGCGAATTGCCGACCACCATCGCCGCGCCGGCGCAAGCGGCGAGCCCGCCCAGTTCGGCTCCCGCGGCCTGCGGCAGAGACACTCCCATTACGGTGGAGAACACGACGGCGGCAAGCACCAGGAAATACGCCAAGCCTGCCATTTGCAGAGGCACTCCTCCCAAACCGGCCCACCAGCCGATCGCCACCGGCAGGTACGCTGCGGCCCAACAGAAGAGCAGGCCCACCAGAATGGGCATGAAGTCGCGAAATAGAATCCTGAGGCCGCGCCCCAATTGAGCCCACGCGGTCAGGATGAGAATGCAGACCGGGACGAAAACCACGGCCATCAACAGCGGTGCCTTCAG
This sequence comes from Bryobacterales bacterium, assembly GCA_038215525.1. Classification (GTDB taxonomy): domain Bacteria; phylum Acidobacteriota; class Terriglobia; order Bryobacterales; family Bryobacteraceae; genus JALHNI01. The sequence goes on along the minus strand of JBBQQS010000008.1, from coordinate 263 downwards.
GCTAGCCAGGAAGTAACGCGACTCGATCTGGCCGCGTCGCGCGGCGTAGGTGCGCAGAAACTGGGCCGTGGCGGGCGGATCCGGCAGGCCTTCGGCCGCCGCCTGTTCGTGCTGCGCGTAATGGCCGGCCGCGCCCAAGGCGGCCTCGTCGCGAAATCTCTCGCCGTCGGCCGCCACGCCAACCGCGATCATCACCACTAGCGCGGCTACCAGACCAAACAGAAATTTGCCGTGGTCCAACACGCCAGAGGCAGCGCGCTTGG
>JBBQQS010000007.1:0-26417 GCA_038215525.1 Bryobacterales bacterium | reverse complement strand
TTGGCGAGCCGCTCGGCCTCCGTAGGATTCAGGCAGGCGCGCAAGGCTTCGGGAGTAACATTGACGGCGGGGCCGTATTCGGTGGCTAACTCGCGCTGGCGGGGGGTGCGTTGCTCATCGGGTTGGCGCAAAGCGGCTTGCGCTTCGGCAGGTAGCTTGGCCATGGCCGACTCGTACAAGCTCGTGCGGCAACGTTGTTGGACGTCGCCAATTTCTTCGCCAATATCCTGTAACTTAATTTCGCGGTTATTTTCGGAGACCTCGTAACCCAAGCTGCCCAGGCGATTGAGGGCAACGCGGGTTTTAACGGCGGGGGCGAAGATGGCTTGGAGCCGGTAATAGTCTTTTTGCGAAATGGGATCGTACTTATGGTCGTGGCAGCGAGCGCAGCCGACGGTAAGCCCGAGGAAGACAGCGCCCGTGGTGTCGGTGTAGTCGGCAAGGGTTTCGACGCGGTTGATGTCGGCTTGGTCGGGGAAGCCGTCGCGGTTGGGGCCGACGCAGTAGTAACCGGTGCCGGTGATGGCAGAGGGGTCTTCGGGAAAGAATTCGTCGCCGGCGATTTGCTCGCGGATGAAACGGTCGTAGGGTTTGTCGGCGTTGAAGGCCTGTATGACGTAATCGCGATAGCGCCAGGCGTCGGCGACCCAGGAATCGAGCTCAAAGCCGGCGGTATCGGCGTAGCGGACTAAGTCGAGCCAGTGGCGTCCCCATTTTTCACCGTAACGCGGAGAAGCGAGATAGCGGTCGATTTGTTGGGCGAAGGCGCCGGGCTGGTTGTCGACGGCGAAGGCCTTTACTTCGTCGACGGTGGGCGGCAGGCCGGTGAGGGTGATGGCGAGTCGCCGGAGCAAAGTGGCGCGGTTGGCGCGGGGAGCCGCGGGCAGGCCGGCACGCTTTGCAGCCACGAAGTCATCGATGCTGCCGCTTTGGGGAGTAGCGAGCGGCTGGAAGGACCACCAGGTGGAGCGCTTAGTGATGGCGTTATCCCAAGGCACGCCGGCGAGCACCCATTCCTTTAAGGCGGCTACTTCGGCGGCGGGCAGCGGTCCGGTGGGCGGCATCTTGACGGTGCCTTGGCGCTCGATCACTTGGAGCAACAACGACGCGCCGTCACCGGGGACGATGGCGGGGCCGCGGTTGCCGCCCTTCAAGGCCGAAACGCGGGACGAGAGGTCGAGGCCGGACAGGACGACTTGGCCGGCGTGGCAGGAGATGCAGCGCGATTCGAGGATGGCGACCGGCGACTGCGCCCCCAGGGCTAACGCGAGAAAAAGGACGATGAGCAGAAAACGAGGGATCATCTGGCTGATAGCTTATCAAGTATGACTCGCCGTGTACTGTTGGCCCTGGCCGCCCGCTCCCGCCTGAAAGTGACACGGCTCGAATTGCTGCCGATCCGCGCCACGGAGCGAACCGTATGGCTGATGGTGCGGGTGCACACCAACCAAGGGCTGACCGGGCTGGGCGAAGCCTCCGACGCCTTTGGATTCGCCGCCACCACGAAGGCCAATGCGCAGCAGATGGAGGGCGAGTTGGCGGCTTATGCGGGAATGATTGCGGGGCGGAGTCCGCTCGAGATCGAGCTATTTCGGCAGCGAGGCGAAGGGCGGGCACGGGCGGGCGGATTGGTGTCGGCAACGGCGTATAGCGCCGTGGAGCAAGCGCTTTGGGACTTGGCCGCGCAGGCGCTGGAATGCCCCTTGCATGCGTTATTGGGCACCGCCGTCGCCCGTCGGCTGCCCATATATGCCAACATCAACCGTACGACGAAGCCCCGCACGCCGGCGGGCTTTGCGGCGACGGCGCAACGGGCGGTGGGCGAAGGGTTCCGGGCGATTAAGGCCGCGCCCTTCGACGGGTTCCCGACTGACCCGGCGGAGCAGGAGCGGGCCGTCGACCTGGGCATTGCCTGCCTGGAGGCGATCCGGGCAGCGTTGGGTGCTGATATCAAGATGATGGTGGATTGCCATAGCTTCTTTTCGGTGGAGCGCGCGGTGGCCGTGGCGCGGCGATTGGAGCCGGTGAAGCTGAGCTGGTATGAAGAGCCAGTGGATCCAAAAATGGTGGAAAATACGGTCAGAATTCGCCGGCGAATTCAGCAACAGATGGCGGGTGGCGAAGTGCTCTTTGGGGTGGATGGTTTTGTGCCGCTATGCCGGCGGCGGGCCGTGGAAGTGATTATGCCGGACGTGAAGCACTGCGGCGGCATCCGGGAGTTGGCGAACATTGCGGCGATGGCGCGGGCGGAAGGGGTGAAGGTGGCGCCTCATAATCCGTCAGGGCCGGTGGCGACGGCCGCCTCGGCGCATCTGTGTTCCACGTTGGCGAACTTCGAGATCCTGGAACTGCAATGGGGTGAGGTGGCTTGGCGCGGCGAGCTATTGTCGCCGCCCGAGCAGTTTGTCGCGGGCGAACTGGCCGTAACGGACCGGCCCGGAATGGGGCACCGGCTGAACGAGCGGTTGGCGCAGAAATACCGGATATAAAGACTGGAGGGGCCGGCTGGAACTACCGGGAGAGGCCGTACCGCTTCACTTTATTGTAAAGTGTCGTTCGGTCGATACCCAGGAGGCGGGCGGTTTTGGCGTAGTTGCCGTGGGTGAGATTCAAGACCTTGGCGATATGATGGCTCTCCAGGGTATCGATGCTGAGGTCAGAATTTTCCGACGGCGGCGCGCTGGCCAGTTTCACGATCGGCACTCCCGGTAACGCCGCTTCAATGCGATGGCGAACTTCGGGGCGCGAAGAGGGTAAATCCTCTTCCATCAACACCAAGTCGTAGCTTTGGCCTGGTACAGCCATGGCGGCGTTTTCGGCGTCGTCGATTTGGGTGACTTGAAAGAAACGGTTACGCAGAGCGTGCCCTAATCCTTCACCTCGGCCCAAAATGAGAATCTTACCTTTGGACACAATCGGCTGCAAACCGACCGCTGTTGCTTCGTACATGGATCACCCTCCGGCCCGTAGACCTTATCTTGTTTTTTGTTCAGGAGTGTAACATCAATACTAGCTTAAGTGGAAGCTGTTTCTGACCCTTTTTGTGGGTAGGACTACACGCCGTTGAGTGTACTGTATTTTTTTGCAGGAAAATACATCAATCTTCATCGTCATCGGGGCCCAGAGGACGGAAGACAGGGCTTTTGCCGGCCATACGCAAGCGTTCGTCGAGGGCGAGCATGACAAGCTCGGTTTCGTCTTCAGAGAGATGGGCATCGGCGGTGATGCGCTTGAGGAGGGTCCGTAGGGCGCTGGGAGTGGGATCAGACGGGGCGGCGAGGGCAAAAGCATAGAGGGCGTCCTCCCGGAGCTCTTCTTCGCCCCAGAAGGCCTTCAGGCGCGCTAACTCGCCACGCATCTGGAGATAGCCCACGCCGCGGATGGCGATGCGCTGGGTCTCGAGGTGCGGGTCGTCGAGGTGGATGACAAAATACTTGCCAAAGCGGCGGTCGAGCGAGCGCCACATAGCTTCCAGTACCTTCGGGCGAATTTCGGAATTCTGATACAGAAGTACTGCCTGATCGTAAATGGGCGCGTCCAGTAGGGCCAAGCCTACCAGACAGCCTGCGCGTTCCTCCGGGGCTACCTTAGCATCGTTGAGGCGTTGAGTAAGCTGCTCGCGCAGGGGCGGCGAATCTTCGTGGGAGGCGACGGCTTCCCAGCAACGGCCGCGCACGGAGGCGTCGGCGTCGCCGCGGGCGGCGGCGAGGCGCGCGGTTACGGCTTCGTCGGACATATCTTCCGTAAAGAAGCTATGGGCGGCCTCCGCACGGTCGAGCGGGTCGGAGCCGGTGCGCAGGATCTCGAGGCGGGCGGGCTCGTCCATGACGCTGAAATCGGGGGCGGAGACTTCGGGGTAAGAGGCCCAGATATCGAAGGGCTCATCTTCCACTTTGCTCGGCTCGCGCAATTCGTTGAGGGCGAAGAGCAACTGGTTGTCGTTGGGCAACTCGACGAGAAACTTTTCGATGGCGGGGATGGCGGCGGGGTCACCGTAGAGGCCGAGACAGAGCGCGCCATCGCGGAGGTCGTAATCGAGACGGTCAAGGAGTAAGTGGAGGATGCGCGGATCGCGCACGCCTTTCTGGCCGAGGCCGGCGAGCAGAAAAGCGACTTCGCCGGCTTGGTCTTCTTCTAACTCCTGGGCGAGTTGTAACAACGGCTCAACGGCCGCGGCGCCAAAGGCGGGGAGGGCAAAGTTGACGTCGTCGGGCACGTCCGTCGGGTCGCGGCGGACGACTTCGATTAAGTAGGGCAAGGCGCGAGGATCGCGGAAGAATCGCACCATGGCGACCAAGTCATCGGTGAGGTCGAGCCGGTTTTCGCCCTGGGGCGTCAGGCCAAAGCGGACGAGGTCTTCGATGGAATCGGGGCCACGGTCAAGGATCGCGTGGAGCCAACGTTGGTCGATCCCGATGCGGCCTTGGGCGGCTTCGTCGAGCAAGGTAAAAACGGGCGTGGCGGAATATTGGTCGGCGGGAAGCATGTTAGTAAGTAGCCCGGCCACCGCTGGCGTCAGCGACCTGTCCCGTGACGAAGCTCGCGTCAGGGCTCGCCAGATAGTGCACGACGGCAGCAATCTCTTCGGGCTCGCCGGTGCGGCGCATCGGGATCTTACTGGTCATATACTCCACCTGCTGCGGCGTCAATTGTTCGAGAATCTTGGTGCGGACGACGGCCGGAGTTACCGCATTGACGGTGATGCTCTCGGTGGCCACTTCCTTGGCCAGGCTCTTGGTAAAGCCAATCACTCCGGCTTTAGTGGCCGAGTAAGGGATCATGTTCGGATTGCCTTCCTTGCCGGCGATGGAAGCGATGTTCACAATGCGCCCATACTTACGTTCGCGCATGGTGGGAATGACGGACTTACAAAAATTGAAGATGCTGGTGAGGTTGACGGCGATGCAAGCCTGCCAATCCTCGGGCGTCTGCTCCCAGAGGGGCGCGGCCTTGCCGCCGATTCCGGCGTTGTTCACGAGGATATCGATGCGGCCGGTTTCCGCCAGCACCTGGGCGACGCAGGCGTCGGTACTAGCGAGTTGGGTAATGTCCACTTGCACGGCGAGCGCGTGGGGAATCGTATCCGCCACGGCCTGCGCACCGACCAGATTGATGTCGGCAATCACGACGCGGGCGCCGGCCTTAGCCAGGCGGTGCGCGACGGCTTCGCCGATACCGGACGCGGCTCCGGTGACAATGGCCACTTGGCCCTCTAAAGAAAAATAGCCCATAAAAAGTCGTTCCGTTCCCAAAATGAAGACCTCAAGATAAAAAAACGGGCCGGGAGTTTTGGAAAACACCCGGCCCCTGTATCTTACTCCGAAGGCTTCCTACTCGTCCTTGGTCACGCTGACCGGAATCTCCACCGAGACGTCCTTGTGCAGCTTGACGGTTACTTTGTAGTCACCCAATTGTTTGATCGGTTCGTCGAGCACGATCTTCTTGCGGTCGATCGTGTACTTCTGAGCCTCGAGCGCGTTGGCAATGTCCTGCGCCGTAACCGAGCCGAAGAGGTGGTCGTTTTCGCCCGCCTTCTGCTTGATCACAATGCTCAGATTCGCCATCAACTTGCCGAGATCTTCGGCCTGACCCTTGAGGGTGGCTTCTTTGCGCAGGTGCGCCTGGCGCTCCTGCTCGACGATTTTCCGGTTGCTTTCGTTGGCCGTGACGGCCAGCCGGCGGGGCAGAAGAAAGTTCCGGGCGTAGCCGTCCTTCACCTTCACCATGTCGCCGCGGTTGCCGAGTTTGTCGATGTCTTCACGCAGAATGATTTGCATGTTGGTCTCCTTAGTACGGCATATGCGGGTTGCCCGCAAACGGCAGCAGCGCAATGTTGCGCGCCCGCTTGATTTCCTCGGTGACGCGCCGTTGGACGCGAGCCGAGACGTTGGTAATGCGACGCGGAATGATCTTGCCGCGCTCGGTGAGGAAGGTCCGCAGCAGGTCGACGTTCTTGTAGTCGACTTCGCCGATTCGCTTGTCTGAGATACGCGCGACGCGCTTGCGACGCAGGTATTGCTTGCGGCCGGTGATGACCGCCTTGTCCGTACCGGTCGGCCGCATGGAGGCCGAGATGGGACGTCCGCCTTTGGGTGTTTCAGCCATTGGTGATGTTTCCTTTCATTCCTCTATGTTTATTCGGCGGCCGGTTTGTCGGCAGCTGGGGTTTCGACCACGGGAGGCTCGACTACTGGAGTTTCGACCACTGGAGTTTCAACCACTGGAGTTTCAACCACTGGGGTTTCAACGACGGGCGTCGCAACGACCGGGGTTTCCACTACAGGGGTTTCGACCACCGGAGCGTCAGGCAGCACGGGCGCCAGCGCGGCGGACGGAGCAGCCGGCATGGGAGCACCAGGGGCCGGAGCACCTGGCAATACCGCACCCGGCAACACTGCACCTGGCACCAGGGGAGCCGCAGCGGGCATCGGAGCGGGCGGAGGCTTGCGGGCGGCGCGCTTGTCGGCCTTCTTCTTCCGCTTTTCGGCGACCTTGAGTCGCTCGTCAATGCGCACGGTGATGAATTTCAGCACCGCGTCCTGCACGCGCAGGCGGCGTTCGATTTCTTTCACGGAGGCGGCGGGGCAGGTAAACTGCACCAGCACGTAATAACCGTGGTCGAGCTTTTCGAGTTTGTAGGCCAAGCGACGCTTGCCCCACTTTTCCACTTTGTCGATCGTTCCCTCTTTGGAGAGAACTTCTTTGGTGATGATCTCCACCAGGGGATCGATCACCTCGTCCGTCGCATCGGGGCGGACGATGAACATTTCTTCGTAGATTCGATTCATCCGTTTGTTTCCGGTTCGCTTTGGGCGCGACGATTGTAAATCGCCATGGCCTGTTCGGCGCCTTTCGCGGTAATGGTCTCGATGGCTTGGGCGGTAAGGTCCAAGGTCGAGTCCAGCTCTTTTGCCAACTCCCGCCGCATCGGCGAAAGCAAATACTCCTTGCCACCCTTGTGGCCCGGAGAGCAACCAATGCGCAACCGGCAGAATTCTTCCGAACCCACCGACTGGATGACGCTACTCACCCCGTTATGACCTGCGGCGGACCCTTTCGGGCGAATCCGCAACTGGCCAAACGGCAACGCTAACTCGTCATACACGAGCAGCAAACTCGCGAGTGGCAGGGCGTACTTTTCGAGCAACGCCTTCACTGACACACCACTCAAATTCATAAAGGTCTGGGGCTTGGCCACAACGACGTCCACGCCGTTCGCCCTACCCAAACCCACCCAGGCCTTGCACTCGGGCCGCGTGAGGCGGATCCCGTTGCGCTCAGCGAACCGGTCTACGGCCAGAAACCCAAGATTGTGCGGCGTGCGCTCATACTCGGGTCCCGGATTGCCGAGACCGGCCACCAGCCAAGCCATGGACGATTACTTCTTCTTCGCGGGAGCCTTCGCCGCCGGTGCTGCCGCCTTGGCGGGAGCCGCGCCGCCCTTGGCCGGAGCCGCGCCACCCTTCGCCGGAGCCGCACCGGCCTCTTCCTTCTTGCCCTTCTTGATGACTTCCGGTTCCGCCACCCCAGCCGCGGCCGCTTCATCCGAGATACGCGTGGAGATGACGTGCGAGATCACCAGGCGGGGATCGGAAACCAGCTCCATGCCTTCCTTGAGGGGGATGTCACTCGCGCGCAAGGCGGAGTTAAGGGCCATTGATGCAACATTCACGTCGAAGACTTCCGGGACATCGTCCGGCAGGCAGCGGATTTCGATTTCGCGGTTGATGATTTCGTATTGGCCGCCCTGGATCTTGACGCCCATCGGGTCGCCCGAGGTGTGCACCGGCACTTTCACGCGGATGCGCTTCGTCAAGTCGATGCGCAGTAAGTCGGCGTGCAGCAGGGTGTCCTTAATGGGGTCCATCTGCCAATCCACCATCATCACCGGCGTCGTTTCGCCGCCCGTGACGGCGACGTTGAAGATGGTGTTAGAGCCGGTGCCCGAATAGAGGATCTTGTTCAAGTCCTTCGGTTTGATGCTGACGGCGACCGGATCGATGCCGGCGCCGTAAATCACGGCCGGGTTCATCCCCTTCACCCGCAGGCGGTTCATTTCGTTCTTGCCCCGCACCAGCCGCGGTTCGGCGATTACGGTAATGTCTTTGCGCATGTTTGCTTACCCTCTTTCTGCTATTTCGTTTTCTTGCATCGGCTTACTCAAACAGCACGCTGATGGAAGTTTCCCCGTGGATCGATTGAATGGCACGCGCCAGCAACGGCGCCACGCTCATCACTTTAATCCGGCTACAAGCCGCGGCTTCCGGCCGCAGGGGAATGGAGTTTGTAATTACGAGCTCGCTTAAGCGAGACGCTTCAATTCGTTCAATGGCCGGCCCGGAGAGCACGGCGTGGGTGGCACAAGCCGACACGCTCTGAGCGCCGGCGGCGAACAACGCTTCGGCACCCTTCACCAAGGTACCCGCGGTGTCGATCAAGTCGTCGAGCATGATACACTTACGCCCGCGGACATCGCCGATGATGTTCATGATTTCGGCCACGTTGGCCTCTTCGCGGCGCTTGTCGATAATCGCCAAGGGCGCGTTCAGCCGCTTGGCAAAGGCCCGGGCACGTTCCACGCCCCCGGCGTCGGGCGAAATTACTGTAACTTCGTCGAGATTCTGGTTGCGGTAATACTCCATCAACACGGGCGTCGCAAAAAGATGGTCGACGGGGATGTCGAAGAAGCCTTGGATTTGGGCGGCGTGGAGGTCGAGCGCTAGGACTCGGTCGGCACCGGCGCGTTCGAGCAGGCTGGCCATCAGACGGGCCGAGATCGGGACGCGAGGGCGATCCTTACGGTCCTGCCGGGCGTAGCCAAAGTAGGGGAGCACCGCCGTAATGCGATCCGCGGAACTGCGCCGCAGGGCATCGATGATCAGGAGCAATTCCATCACGTGATGATTAACGGGATTCGAGGTGGGCTGGATCACGAAGACGTCGGCACCGCGCACGTTCTCTTTGATCTGAATGTAGCTTTCGCCGTCGGAAAAATTCGACACGCGTGCGTCGCCCAGATCGACAAACAGCCGATCGGCGATTTCCGCCGCCAACCCACGATTGGCGTTACCCGTAATGATCTTCAATCGATCGAAACGCATTGCTCTCGATGGCCGGACCGTCCGCTGAGGCTTGGGTGCCGCCATTCCTACCTTCCCGACATTCCAGATTGGGCCGCCGCCCAGGACCGCTGCCAATCAACCGCATACTTCCGCCGGCTCACCAACCGGAACCGGTGAGTCACCTCATCCGGAAACGATTCGCGCGCCTCTTCCGCTGCCCGGAGGGTGTCGAACAGCCCATACAGGGCGGCCCCGCTGCCCGTCATCACGGCCGGCAGCGCACCCAACCGAACCAACTTCCGCTTGATCTTTTTGAGATTGGGATGCTGGCGAAATACGGCTGGCTCAAAGTCGTTCTCGCACAGACTAGCCCATTCGCCGGGGGACCGGCGAGCGGTCACATTCCGGGCGAGAACCTGAAACCCTTCCAGGATACGAGAGCCCACGTTCGAAGTCAATTCGTCATAGGGCGGCCGGGCGAGGCCGCGGAAGGCCTCGGCGGTGGATACATGTACCCGCGGGCAGACCAAAAGCCCTTTCGTGTGAATCAGATCCGGCAAAGTGTAGAGCTCTTCGCCACGGCCTAAACCGAGCGCAGTGCCGCCGAGCAAGAAGAACGGCACATCGGCCCCGAGTTGAACGGCCAACTCCGATAGGCGGGCCGGGGCGATCGACTTTCCGACCAACGCCGGAAGCCCGCGCAAGACGGCCGCCGCATCGCTGGACCCTCCGCCCAGCCCGCCGCCCATGGGGATGTTTTTCTTCAGGGTCATCCGCACTCCGCCCGTGGCACGCATCTCGTCTAGCACCAGCCGCGCCGCGCGCACCATCAGGTTGTCGGGGATGCCGAGCGGGTCGTCGAGTTCAATCGAGGTAGAGCGCGCCGGGGTCCACTCAATGGCAACTTGGTCGGCCAGCGAGATGGTCTGGAAGATCGTACGCAGTTCGTGGTAGTTGTCCGGACGGAGGTAGAGCACCTTCAGGCCGACGTTGATCTTGGCAAAGGCCTTCAGCTCAATCCGCATGACCGCCGCGTTAGTAGTGCAGCAACGAGAAGATGTCGTAGCCAGCGAGCTTTTGGCGCCCCGCGAGGAAGTCGAGTTCGATGACGAAGCCTAGCCCGGCCACCTTGCCGCCTTGCCGCTCCACCAATTGCGCGACGGCCGTAGCGGTACCGCCGGTGGCGAGCACGTCGTCGATGATGAGAATCCGTTGGCCGGGCTGCACCGCGTCGGCGTGCATCTCGAGCTTGTCGGTGCCGTATTCGAGCGCGTACTCCACATTCACGGTCTTTGCGGGAAGCTTGCCGGGCTTGCGCACCGGAATGAAGCCTACGCCCAGGGCATAAGCGACGGCGGGGGCAAAGAAATACCCGCGCGCTTCAATGCCGATGACGGCGCCAATGTCCTGGCCTTGGTAGCGTTCGTGCAGAGCATCGAAAACGCGGCGCAAGCCCGGGCCGTCCTTCAGCAGGGTGGTGATGTCGTAGAAGTTGATACCGGGCTTGGGAAAGTCAGGAACTTCGCGGATGAGGGTCTTGAGTTCATTCATAGATGGGTGGGAAAGCTGGCAACGACCAAGTTTACCATCGGCCCCTTGGCGAAGGGATTTGGCCGGAACTCGCTAAGAGAAACTGGAGTCCGCAGCCCGCAGCCATCAAGCACCTTGGGTTGGCTCGCCTGCGTATACGTTGACTCTTGCACGGTTGATCGAATTGAAGGCACGGCCCTGCTAATTCTACCCGCACGGCGAAAAGATGCCTGCGGACTGTAACGATCATGGCGAAGCTCTTGAAATGCCGGTGCACATCACTTCCCGTCATTTCGGGCAGGATCTGAACGAGTATCATCGAGGAGGTAATCACCCAAGTTCATACCGTTGGAGCCCACTACGCGCCTTACAAGAGAACCTCACGCAGCGCGCCTAGCAAAACTTCCTCCACCTGCGGCGCGACCCGGGACACGATCCCAGTTTCGTAACCACCCTCGGCGTAGGCCTTCCGTGTGCCGATGTACATGGGACCGTAGTCTCCGTAGGCGGCCAGCGCTACCGTCTCGCCGTTGGGTCGCATTTTGCGGGCGGCTAGTTGGTATTCGACGAAGAGTTCCCCGGGCAGGTGGACGATGTTCACCGGACCCAGCCGCAGGCAAGGAATATCGATCCGGCGGCCGGCCTTGACTAGGCGGTGCCAAGCCAAGTATCGGCCGGCGCTGGCGCGATCGCGGGTAATGAGCTTCGAGTTTTCCATATCCGCGAGGATCTTCTCTTCGGTAAATTCCGGCCGCAACGGCAATGACGAGGAGACACTTTTCCAGCGCAGAGTATCGACGGGAAACTTCTTCTCCGCCGCCCGCGCCTGAGCCATGGCGTCAGCCAAACGGCCGGCTAACTTCGCCCGATTTTCCATCGCCCCGTCGTTGTACTTCCCCGCCCCAATGTTACCGGCGGCACCGGTGAAGTGGATGGCGAAGGTTTCAGTCTGTTGGCGGCGGGCCATGCCGACAAAGTCGGCGCTGATTTCGCCTTTGCCGTAGTAACTCATCGGGTGGGTCGCGTAGTAAGTCAAGGTGGCCACGCGTTTCTCCCGGTTGAAGAAACTAATCGAATCGAGCTGAGGGTCAATTAGGCCGACGGGATCGTCGCAGTAAGGCGAACCCTTGCACGCCGTAAAGCGCTGAAATAGAAACTTGCCAGCCGGGGAGACGATGCGACGATTCGACGCAATGTCTTTCACTACAGCGCTGCCCACACCGATGTCGGTGACTTTGTAACTCTTCGCTGAGCGCACGGCGGCCACCACGGCGCGCAGTGCCGATTGGGCAAAGGGTTCGCTTTGCAGGATGCCGGGCAGGTCCCGCATGCGCAAAAGCTCCTCGGCGGAGGCGTCATCGCCGGGGGCGTCGTGCTGATGCACCGTCTGGACGGCGACCCGCGCGGGGACGGTGCCGGCGGCGACGGCGAGGGCGGCGCGCCAACGGTCGTGGCTCGAATTGCCGATGCCGAGCCAGTCGACCGCGACGATGACGATGGGCTGCTGTCCTTCCGGAAGAAGGACGATGCCTCGCGCTTCGAGCGGGTCCTTCACGGAAGTTCCGGGCACTACGAGGCCCACGCACAGGGGCGTACCCAGCGGCGGCGTGACCTCGGCGGAGAACGGGGCGACCCGCAGGCCAGGCGCTTTCTTAAAGGCGAAGACAGGGGCAGCCGCGGCGGCGGCGAGTAAAGATCGGCGATTCATCTCTTCCGAGTTTAATGCAGGTAGAAGAGGCTCAGGCGGCGCAGGCCTGCCTGTTCCAGTACGGCGCGGTCAACGAATTGGCGTTCCAGGCGCGAGAGCTGGTCGGCCGTCATTTTGCCACGATAGGGCCGCAACGAGTGCTCCATCTCGCGCCGCACCTTTAGCAACTGCTCTTCGCTCTGCACCGCCCGCGCTTCGGCCAGCATTTTTTCCTCAATCACGGTGAGGCGCAGTTCCAATTCTTCAAGGGCTTGGTGATGCTGGGCGGCTTCGTCCGCCAACTTACTCAGCGAAGCGGCTAAGTCCGCCCAACCCTTCTCCGCTAGCAACGACGCATTCGAGGACAAATGGGCTTGTAACTCTTCGACCGAAAATGGCGCCTCAACCACCGGGGCGGCCGGTTGGCTCACTCCACCTTTGGCCATGATTTCCGCCTCTTCCATCACCGCCTGAGTACAGTAAGCGAGAGAATTTACGGCTTGCCGACGCTTACTGGCCTTCCATTTCTCAAAGGCCCGCTCAATTCCGCGACGAACGGCCTCCAGGGGAATCCCGCCGTTTTTCCAGGTTTCGATCAGCGCCCAGTCGAGTGGGGAAAGAAGAAAGAGGCTAGTACCGCGAGCTCGCTGAAAGTGTTCCTCAATCTCGGTGAAGTAATTGAAGTAATTAGTTGGCCAATCCGGCTCTTCAGGGGCGGACATTGCGCTCCCAGATCATTTCGAGGCCATCCAAGGTTAGGTCTTCGTCCACGGTTTTGATAAAGGTCGAGCCGCGCGCAATCAGGTGAGCTTGGCCTCCGGTCGCCACGCAGCGCGTCTCGGGACCTAGTTCCGTCACCAGCCGAGCCATGATGCCATCGATGGTGCCGATGGTCCCATAGTAGAGGCCGCTTTGAATGCAATCGACCGTATTCTTGCCAATCAAATGCCGCGGCTCAGCGACATCGACGAGCGGCAGCCGGGCTGCTTTTTCGAAGAGTCCGCTAATGGCGATGCCCAGTCCCGGGCAGATGACTCCGCCTAGAAAATTGCCTTCCGCGGAGACGCAGTCGAAGTTAATGGCGGTGCCTAGGTCGACGACGACCACCGGTCCGCCGTATTTTTCAAAAGCCGCGACCGCATTGACGACCCGATCCGCACCGACTTCGCGCGGATGGTCCACCAGGACTTTCAAGCCCAAGTTACTCTCGGCAGTAATAAAGAGGGGCGCGGCGGAAAAGTACCGACGCGCCATGGTGTTGAGCGGCCCATCGATCGGTGGTACTACGCTCGACACGACAATTCCGGAAACATCCGAGAAGCGCATGTTGTTCGCTTCGAATAACTCTCGAAGCAAAATACCCCACTCGTCGGCCGTGCGCTCCCGAACCGTACGCAAGCGCCAACTCGTTTCTAACTTCCGATTTCGATATACGCCAATCGTGAGATTGGTATTTCCTGCGTCGATCGCCAGCAGCATCGAGTTAGTGCTCAATCGGGAAGCCGAAGGCGTATTGGGAGCCGTCGTGCGTGCCGACATAGACGCGACTACCGCCCGCGGCTAAGCGCCCGGTGTCGACAAAGCTACTGAGCGTGCTTCCGCTGTTCCAGACATCTTTGCCCGTGGCGGAATCGATCGCGTAGAGCACGGCCTTTGAGCTCTTGGCCACGCGCTGCGCCGCCGTCAGACTGCTATCGCGGGACTCGCCGGTGGAAAGCGCAAACACCACCGTGTTGATGATGAGGGGCGTAGTGGGCGACATGAGTTCGCGCGAGGTCCAACCCGGTTCGAGCTGGCCATTGGCGAGTTTCCAGGCGGCAATCGCCTTGCCGGTCGGCACCAGAATCCAGCGCACGCCGGACATATCCTGCCACGTGGCGACGGAACCGACGGCATAGTCCTTGACGCCAGAGGCAGGGGTGCTCGCTAACGGCTTACTGACATCAGCGGCGTCGAAAACGTGGAGTGAGCCATCGTTGGTGGTGACGGTGACCATGTCTTTCCCTTTTTGTTCAAAAACCACGGGCGAGGAGGTGAACTTCAGACCACTGGGCTTAAAGGTCCCCTTGACGGCCAAAGTCTTCAGCTCGAGCGCGACTAACTCGTCGGTGCCCGTGGCAAAGATGGTGCCATCCGGACCCATCGCATAACCGATTGTGCCCGCGATATTCGAGGTCTTCCAGTGAGTAACTGCCTTCGTCTCCATGTCGAGCGCCCAGAGGCCATTGTCCACGCCGCCGCAGCCATTTACGGTGGTGACATAAGCTACTTTCTCAAAGACCATCAGGCCTTGCGCATGGGCGCCGGGCGGCAGGAAGTCGATCGGCGGATTGGGCTCGTCGCCATTCGAAACGTAGAGGAAATGAAACTTGCCGTCGGCCGTCAGGAAGTAGGCGTGCTGCACCCGCGGCGCGAACATATTGACGGGTTCCGAAGCGCGCACACCAGGACGGGGCTTCGGCGGGCCAGGCGGCGGACCCGGTCGCTGCATCTCCTGCGCTTTCAGGGTAACGGCGCCTTCGTCAGGTAAGCCTGCGCCGCCCTTCGCCGGCGTACCGCGGCCAATGGGGCTGCCGCTCATCGGCGGCGGATAGGCGAGGGAATTCACCACGCGCACCACGCCCGAAGTGATGCCGCCCGGGCAGGCCGCCGTGCCGGGGCCGGCGGGCGCGGCAAAGGTCTTCTCCCATTCGACGCGCGCCAAATCGATATCGATGCCGGTAACCGTGCCGGACGCATTGCCGACGAAACCTAAGGAGCGGAAGCCGCGGTAGCTGATGTAGAAATCGAGCAGCGAGGGCGGCGTCAGCGAGGTCATCTGACGGGCACTACCGTTCATCTTCATCTTCCAAAGCAGTTCGAAGCCAGGCTTCTGCATGCTGGCGGCGTTGATTTTGGCGTCCATGCGCACCCAGGAGGAGCGATGCGCGTCGTTCGAGCCAACCACCCAATCCATGCCGCGCTGCGCAAAGGCCAACCCGGCCAGCAGCGCTGCGCAGCCAACAGGGATCACAGCCAGGGCAAATCTTCGCATCAATCAATACTCCTTTGAGAACTCGTCGGAATCTAAGATCATATACCTAATCCGCTACCGGCGGTTTGAGATATAGTGTGTTATTTGGAGATCAGCATGACCCGACTTCTTTCCGCCTCCCTTATTATCGCTTCTTTGGCCATGGGAGCCGATTGGCTCACCGACGGAGGCGACGTCCGGCGCAACAACTGGCAAAAAGACGAAAAGATCCTTTCACCTGCCAACGTGAAGGGCATGACGCTCTTGTGGAAAAAGAAGCTCGACAATGAGCCGCGGCAGATGCACTCGCTGCTAGAACCGCTGGTGATCGGCAAGGTGAACACGCCGAAGGGGCCCAAGCAGATCGTGATCCAGGTGGGCGTCTCCGACAACATCTTCGCCCTCGATGCTAAGGACGGTACTTTGCTGTGGCACAAGCATTTTGAGAGCACCTACAAAGAAACTGGCCGCGGGCCAAGCGTATTGTGTCCGGGCGGCATGACGGCCAACGTGACGATCGGGCCGGGCAAGGGCGACGGTCAGTTCACGATTTACGCGGCCAGTTGGGATGGCCGCCTGCACCAGGTGAACGCGGCGGATGGAGAAGATCTGGCCTCACCGGCCAAGTTTATGCCGCCGAACGGCAAGCCTTACGCCATGAGCCTGGTGAACAATGTAATTTACACGCACAGCGCGCAAGGCTGCGGCGGCAATCCAAACATGGCTTACACCTATGACCTCGGCACGAAAATCGTCGGCTCGTGGGGCCCGGCCGGTGGTGGCATGTGGGGCCGTTCGGGCCCGGCGATCAGCAAAGACCTGGTGATGTACACCGGCACGGGCGACGGTCGTTGGGCGCCGGAAGAAGGGGTTTACGGGAACGGGATTATTGGCGTGAAGCAGAATCCGAAAACCAAGGCCCTTGAGTTAGTGGATTACTACGGACCGTCGAATGCCGAATGGCTGGTGAAGCGTGACTTGGATATGCAAGTAACTCCGACTATTTTTGAGTACAAGGGTAAAGAGTACATGATCGATGCGAGTAAGGAGTGCCGATTGTACCTGATGGATACCGAATCCATCGGCGGCGACGACCATCGTACGGCTGCCTATCGCACACCTTTAATCTGTAACGAAATGGTGGATTTTGCGGAAGCCGGCATTTGGGGATCGCTGGCTTCGTGGGAGGACGCGAAGGGGACGCGTTGGGTACTTACTCCGTTTTGGGGTCCAAAGCACTCGAAATTCAAAGCGCCACTTGAATATGGCGAAATTAAGAAGGGTGCCATTGCGGCCTTCAAGCTGGAATTGAAGGACAACAAGCCAGTGCTGGTGCCGGCTTGGCTTTCGCGCGATATGAATCAGGCCGAGCCGCCGTTGATTGCCAACGGGGTGATTTTCGCCTACGGTAGCGGTGAGAATACAGCGCAGGCCTTCCCCGATGTCGGCCTCGACTTCCGTATGGAGCGACGCATTCCGCTCTCCACCCGCGCCGTGCTGTATGCGCTCGACGCCCAAACGGGCAAGGAACTTTGGAATAGTGGCAACACCATCACCAATTGGAACCATTGGAGCGGGATCGCGCTGGCCAACGGGCAAGTCTATATCAATACCTACGACGGCAACTTATACTGCTTCGGTTTGAAGAAGTAAATGAAGTACGCCCTGGCCCTGATCTGCCTCGGCTTATACGGGCAAACCGTCGAAGAATTGGAGCGCGAGTTATCTGCTCAGCGGCGACTCTTGAATGATTTCGCCGGACTTACTCACTACGGCAGCGATAACTCCGAGATCAAATCGCCGCCCCTGGCCGTTTTTCTGGGCGATGAAATTACCGAAGCGTGGAGCCCATTTTTCGAGGGCAAACCTTACTTGAATCGCGGGATCGCGCGACAGTCTTCCGCCCAGATGCTGTTGCGCTTCCGACAGGACGTAATTGCGCTGAAGCCGAAGGCGGTGGTGATCATGGCGGGCACCAACGACATCGCTGGCAGCGCGGGTCCCACCACCGAGGCCATGTCCGCCGAGAACTTGATGTCGATGGTGGAGTTAGCCAAGGTCAACAATATTCGCGTGATCCTGGCTTCGGTGACGCCGGTATCCGACCATGTTAAAAAGTTAACGGCCCGGCGACCGGTGGGCAAGATCCTCGGCCTGAATAACTGGCTGAAGACTTATGCCGCCAAGGTAGGCGCGACTTATCTGGACTACTTCTCCGCGTTGGCGGAGGGTCGCGCCTTCAAGAAAGAACTGACGGTCGATGGCCTGATCCCCAATGCCGCCGGATACGCCATCATGGCGCCGCTGGCCGAGAAAGCGATCGCCGAAGCCCTGGCGCCGCACTAATCACTTATGTCTCACTCGAAAATTGCCCTCGTTACTGGAGCCGGAAGCGGCATTGGCCGTGCGGTGGCGCTTGGCCTGCAAAAAGCCGGTTACACCGTGGTGGCCGCCGGCCGCCGCGCGGCGGAGTTAGAGAAAACGGTGGCGCTCGCGGGGGACCGGCTACGGGCCGTACCCACCGACGTGACGCAGCCGACCGCGGTCGCGGCGCTCTTTGACCGCATCGCTCAGGAGTACGGCCGGCTGGACGTCCTGTTCAACAATGCCGGCATGGGTGCGCCCGCGATTCCCATGGACGAACTTACTTTCGAACAGTGGAGTGCGGTAGTGAATGTGAACCTGACCGGATCATTCCTTTGCGCTCAACACGCGATGCGTTTGATGAAACGACAAGCGCCCCGCGGTGGGCGGATCATCAACAATGGCTCGATCTCGGCTACCGCGCCGAGGCCAAATTCCGCCCCCTATACCGCCACCAAGCACGCGATCACGGGACTCACGAAATCAATCTCGCTCGATGGGCGTAATTTCGATATCGCCTGCGGCCAGGTCGACATCGGCAACGCCGCGACGGAGATGACCGAACGCATGACCCAGGGTGTGCCGCAAGCCAATGGTACCGTGATGGTTGAGTCGCGCATGGATGTACAACATGTGGCCGATGCCGTGGTATTTATGGCGGGCCTGCCCTTGGCTGCGAACGTCCAGTTCATGACGATTATGGCGACCACCATGCCCTTGGTGGGACGCGGCTGACATAACTGGGGCATGAACCCTTACGCCTCCTTCCTGGGCACTCGCGATCCCCTGGCCGTGATCGCGGAGACGCCCTCCAGGCTGCATAGTATGCTGGGGCATTTGACCGTCGCGGAGTTGGACCGGGCGCCGACCGGGAAGTGGAACATCCGGCAAGTGCTCGCCCATCTGGCGGATACCGAATTAGTATTTGCGTTCCGTCTAAGGCAAGCGATCGCCGATACCGACCATGTCATCCAGCCTTTCGATCAGGATGCTTGGGCTATGCGCTATGACAAGGTGGATGCTATGGCCTCAATCGTGCTCTTTTCCACGGTCCGCCGGTGGAACATCGCCTTTCTGCGCTCGCTGCCGCCAGAAGCTTTCGCCAAGACCCTGTCGCACCCGGAGCGCGGACCCATGACTTTTCAAACCGTGGTGGAGACCATGGGCGGGCACGACTTAAACCACATGGCCCAAATCGAGAAGCTGCTGAGTTAGATTTTGAAGAAGATCCCGCGCCGATAGAGCCAATAACAAAGGCCCCACATGGCCGTCATTACGAGTAAGTTATGCGGTATGGCTCCGGCCGGCCCCAGGATAGCGAACTGCTGGCCATCGAAGGTGGCAATCCCCCGCGACAGCCAGCCGCGCAATACCTGAGAGAACGAGTAAATGAAGATACAATTCATCCCGACGACGACGAGAGGGAAGGTCCAGCGCTTCTGACCTTTCACTTCGACCAACCAATAGAAGGCGGCAAACGCCAGTAGCACCCATCCGGCGCTGAAGAAGGTGAATGAACCCAACCACAGGCGCTTCACCATGGGAATCCAGTTCGCTAACAGCGCGCCGACGGCGAGAGCAGCCACACCGCAGGCGGAGAGAATGCGGATCCGCTCCCCGTGCGGGCGATTGGACAGCATCAAGAGGCCGGTCCAGCAGCCGAAGAGTACCGTGAGGGCATTACCGAGAAAATTGAGGGTGGTGTAATAGCCCGAGTAGTTATAGCCGAGTAAGTGCAGGTCAATCACGGCGCCGATATTAGCGTTGGGGTCGAAGGGCCCGGCGGGGCCGGGGAACAGATAGAAGAGCGCATGATGCGCCACCATGATGGCCGCGGCCGCTATCACTTGCGACATAAAGCGAAGTTGCAAGATGAAATAACAGAGCACGTAGGAAAATGCGATCTGGCAAAGGACGTTAATGAACTGCAGCTTCAAGCCTTGGGTGGAGCCCCAGTTGGAGAGCACGTTTGAAAGCAACAAGAGCACCAGGGCACGCCAAAGGACGTGCCGGACTTGGGCGGCGCGCTTCGAGAGCGCCAGCGGCATGGCGACGCCGACCATGAAGGTGAATGCGGGCTGAATGAGGTCCCACAGGGTGCAACCCACCCAAGCGGCGTGCTCCGCCTGCGGCCATTTGAAGGCGTCGTAGAGGCCGAAGCCATGCGAGATCAGCAGAAGCATGGTGAGGCCGCGGAAGGCATCGAGCGAAACCAGGCGCTCAGGGGTGCCGCGGACGGCCGGGGACGGGGCCAGACGAACCGATTCCAGGGTGACGGTGCTCATGGCCATTTAGTTTACTCCAAAATTCGGGTAAACTACGAAGCTTGTTATGCCGAGAATTCTAGTCAGTGAATGCAAGCAGGAAATCTCCTCCTTCAACCCGGTGCTCGCCCGCTACAGCGACTTCCTGATCGACCGGGGCGAGCCGATCTTCACATACCATCGTCACGTCCGCTCGGAGATGGGCGGGGCCCTGCGGGTGTTCGGGGAACACCCGGAAGTCGAGATCGTGCCGGGCTACAGCGCGCGCGGGATCACCTCCAGCGGTACCATGGCCAGCGCCGATTTCCGCCGCCTGGCGAGCGAGTTTCTGGACGCAGTGCGAGAGGCCGGGCCGGTGGACGGCATTTACTATTCGCTGCACGGGGCTTTGGCGAGCGAAGATGAGTTCGACCCGGAAGGTTACTTTCTCGGGGAGACCAGGAAGATCGTGGGCGAGCGCATCCCGATCGTCGTCTCGCTCGACTTACACGGCATCCTCACCGATCAGATTCTGGAACATGCGGATGCTGTGGCGGTATATCTCACGTACCCGCACGTGGATTTCTACCAAACGGGCGAACGCGCCGCGACATTATTGCTGCAACTACTGCGCGGCGAAATCCGGCCGGTGACGGTTCGCGTGCCCATTCCGGCGCTGGTGCGCGGTTATGAGTTAATCACGGAAACCGGCATGTTCGGCCGGTGCGTGCGGCGGGCAGCCGCGGCGGGCATCTCCGGAGGCATGTTTATTGGCAACCCGTTTACCGACGTGCCCGAGCTTTGCTCCAATGTTTTTCTGGTTACCGATAACGATGCTGAACTCGCGGAACGCGAAGGAATGGCGATCGCGCGGGAATTCTGGGAAATGCGCGAGCACTTACAACAACCGCTCACACCTTTGACAGAGAGCGTACGTTTGGCTGCTTCGCTAAGCGGGCGGGTGGTGCTGGTAGATGCGGCGGACGCGACGAGTTCCGGCGCGCCTGGCGATAGCAATGCGATCTTGCGGGCGTTGATCGACAGCGGCTGCCGGCGCACAGCGCTGATTCCCATCGTCGATCAACCGGCCGTGGACACGGCCTTTCGGGCGGGTATTGGCGCGGAAATCACGGTCCCGTTGGGCGGCACGCTTGACCCGAGGTTCACGCCGGTGCGGGTGACGGGCAAGGTCCGGTTGCTGTCGGATGGTTATGTAACGAGTGAATCGCATGGCGAGGCCTGGTACGCGGGACCGACGGCGGTGATTGTAAGTGGTCCGATTACGGTGGTCGTCACCAGCCGGCCGATCAGCCTGTATGACCGGTCATTATTCCTGGCGAACGGGCAAGATCCAGCGACCTTCGATATGACGGTGGTGAAGAGCCCGCATTGCCAGCCGAGGTTCTTTGCCGATGGAGCCGAGTTACTCATCAATGTGGATGCGCCGGGGGCGACCAGCGCAAACTTACGTAGCCTGGGACACACGCGCTGCGCGCGACCGATGTTCCCGCTCGATAAAGAGGTCGCATTTACTGCGAAGGCTAAGGTCTTTCGGCGGGGGAATCTATGAAGATACGCGAAATACGAGCTTTTGGCCTGCGCGGGAAGACGCCGGAGGGCGGCTGGAGCCATGAGTTACGGCCGGACGACTGCGTACACACGCTGATCGCCGTGCTTACCGATGAAGGACTCACTGGCTGGGGCAGCGTCTTTACGAGCGAAGAGTTAGTGAAAGGCTCACTTACGGTGCTGAAGCCTTTGTACACGGGGGAGAACGCGCTGGAGCCAGAGCGAGTGAGCGAGATCCTGCATCAGAATACGTTTTGGCAGGGTCGCGGCGGCGCAATTACGCATACTATCAGCGGCATCGACATTGCGCTGTGGGACTTACTCGGCAAGGCTACGGGCCAACCGGTTGGCCGCTTATTGGGCGGACGGTACCGGGAGCGAGTGCAGCCCTACGCGTCATTATTGATGCGTGAGCCGGAGCAGATGGCTGATGAGTTACTGCCCGTAAAAGCGCAGGGCTTCCGGGCATTCAAGATCGGCTGGGGACCTTTTGGACGTCGCAACCACTCCACCGACGAGGCGATCGTCCGGGCGGCACGCGAAGCTATCGGACCCGATTGCCGCTTAATGGTGGACGCCGGCGGCAGCGACGCCTTCTGGCGTGGCGGACTCAAGTGGGCGTTGCGGGCGGCGGAAATGCTGGCCGATTACGATGTGGCTTGGTTTGAAGAGGCCCTGGAGCCCGATGCGCTCGATGACTATGTGACCCTGCGGCAATCGGCCACGATCCCGATCGCTGGGGGCGAGGTGCTGACTCGACGCCAAGCGTTTCAGCCTTGGCTCGAAGCGGGGGCCTTCGACATCGTGCAGCCGGACGTCACCAAAGTGGGCGGGATTAGTGAGGAGCGGCGGATCGCCTGGATGGCGCGCGACCACGGCGTACGATTTATTCCCCACGGCTGGAATACGACGATAGGATTGGCGGCTGATTTACAACTAGCTTCGGCATTTCCGGATACCGATTTGGTGGAGTATCTGACGGGATCACCATTCATTGACGCATTGTGCGAGTGGAAATTGGACGGCGACGGAATGCTGGCGATTCCCTCGGGACCCGGACTCGGGATCCGGCTGAATCTCGACGCCGTGCGGGAGTTTTCCGGGGCGGATCTTCGTGACGTCGTCGCGTAGCCGTTGGGCTTTAGTCGCCTTTCTGTGGGTGGCCTTTGCGCTCAACTATCTCGACCGGCAAATGGTGTATTCGATGTTCCCGGCCCTGCGGGCTGACTTGGGCATTGCGCCGGCGCAGCTAGGCTTGATTGGCGGGGTCTTTATGTGGGTCTACACACTGTCGATGCCGATCGCGGGACGCTTGGCCGATCGCGGCCGACGGGAGTGGATGATTCTCGCAAGCCTGGTGCTCTGGAGCGTGGCCACGCTCGGCAGCGGCTGGAGTTCCAGCGAAGGAGCCTTTCTCGGTTGGCGCGCGGCGATGGGCGTTACGGAGTCACTCTATTTCCCTGCGGCGGTGGCCCTGATTGCGAGCCTATATCCCGAAGAGATTCGCTCCCGCGCGTTGGGGGTGCATCAATCGGCGCAGTATCTGGGCGCGATGGCCGGGGGGTGGTATGGGGGTTGGAGTGCGGACCATGTCGGATGGCGCCAAGCGTTCTGGGTGGCCGGTGGCTTCGGGCTGGCCTATAGCTTAGTGCTGTGGCGAGTGTTCCAGAAACTACCGACCGTGGCCATTATGGAAACGAAGCGCGGCTCGAGTAACTGGCGCGACTTAGTCAACTCACCCAGTTATGTGATGCTCTGTCTCACCTTTGCGGCCTTCTGCGCCATGCAATGGGTCTATCTCGCCTGGTACCCCACGTTTCTGTACGAACACTATCACTTATCGATGACCGACAGCGGCTGGAACGCGACGGTCTTCTTACAGGGCAGCGCGATGGTGGGAATTCTAATTTCCGCGGCCTTGGCGGATCGTTGGTCGAAACGCTATCCGAAGGCCCGGCTCTATGTCACGGCGGCGAGCGTGCTGCTGTGCGCACCTTTCGCCTATCTCACCTTTGCCACGGACACCCTACCGCTCGCCCGCCTATTTTCGGCCATTTTCGGTTTTTTCGCCGGCAGCTTAGCGGCCAACGCTTTTGCCGCCGCCTGCGACCTGATTGGCACCGAACAGCGCGGACTCGCCTCCGGCGTGCTGAACACGATGGGTGGACTGGCCTCGGCGGCCATGATCTATCTGGCCGGGCGGTGGAAAGAGACCATCGGTTTTCCGACCATGACCCTCTGGATGATGGGCGTGGCCATGGTGATCGCCGTCGCATTCCTAGTGACGGTTCGCGCTCAACGGATGCCGGGCAGGTAACGGAAACGAGTGGACCGTCGGTAGGCGGCATAGTCCGGATAGCGAGCTAATAATTCCCGCTCTTCGGCCGCCAGGCGCAATTCGGAACCCATTAGGTAGAGCAACGCCGCGCCGGCGAGCTTGGGCAGCGAAGTTACCAGCAGGCCAGTGGCGAGTAACATCAGGAAAAAGGCCAAGTAAAGCGGATGGCGCAGTTGCCCGTAAGCCCCGGTAGTAACAAGGCCCGGGCCTTGTGAACGTAGGGTCCAGATAAAGAGAATGGCGGCGACGGGCGCGAGCAGCGTCACGGCCACTAAGTGGGCCAAGGGGGGAGAGAGTGGCGCCGAGCCGCTCATCGCAAGCGTAACGGCCAGCGCGCCCGCAAACTGCAAGAGCGTGCCAATGACTAAAGGGGCGTGGAGGACTACGGGAGTGGACGGCTGCCGCACTTTGGTAAGGGCATTCAGCCCGGCGGCAACGGCGAAGACGAACCAAGCGGCCAGGTAAGTAACGAAGGCGAGGAGTCGCACCGCAGGGTACTTATTGGAACTTCTTCAGTTCAACCACCAGAGCATTGATGCCCTTTTTGCGGTAGAGGCCGAGGAGGCGCTCTTCTTCGGCCGACGGCGCGGCCAGGCTGTCGAGATTGCCACGGCTTAAGTCCTGCCGGGTGGGAATCCAAACCGTGTCGTCGGCGAATTCGACGCTCGACACGAAACCCTTCATGCTGGTGACATTGAGCGGACGGCCCTCTGGGCGAGCGACCTTGAGGAAAGTGTCGTCTAACGCTTGGCCGGATTGGCCGGGCGCTAAGTTCACCTTGGCTGGCACCGAACTGGCAAAGACTTCTTTGCCGGTGCTATCGGCCAGAATCCAACCCATTTCGACATGGCGCACGGGTTTGGAGGAGGTGTTTCGGAGTTCAAGACGAGGGGCGTGGATTTCGGTGGCGGTGACGGCGGCCGAGCCACGGATGGATTCGATGGGGGAATCCGGGAACTTGACGAAGGCGAACTGAACACTGCGCGAAGGATCGTAGGCGGTGACGCGGCCACGGGCGACCTGCACATCCAGGCGGGGCCGGGAGTCGATGCGGGTTTGGGCGGTAACGACAGCTTGGCGAAGATTCTCGATACCGCCATTCGCCAACGCGGCGGCAAAGAACTTGCGGTCGCGGCGGGCCTCGAGCTCCCAGACGGTCATCACGCGGCGGGAGTCAAGCCGATTGGGGCCGTAGAAACCGAGCGAGTCAAAGAGGACGCCATCAAGAGTGACCTTTACTAACGGGCCCGCGTTACCTGCGCCAGAAGGGCGCAAGAGCCGCAGGTCGAGGCGCACGGAAAAGGTGTCGCCGGTCGCGATATCGAGGCTAGGCAGGGACACGGAAGCCTTGCCTCCGGGCGTCACTTCCTGGGCGACAATCAGCAGAGTAATGCTGCGAATGCGCTGCGTGCCGACGTTGCGCAGCATCAAGCTCGAGTGCAGATCAACTACCACGGCGCCGCCGCGGGGCGTCGCGCGAGAATCGCCGAGATCATGCGAAGCGAAGGCGATGGGCGCGTCGGTCGGAAACTCTACCTTGAGCGACCGCGCCACGTCCAGTTCGCTTTGGGCGAACAGCGCGGACGCGAAGAGGACCGAGCCCAAGAGCTTAGTCGAGATAGACATGACTGATCGTCACCTGTCCCGTTTCTGAGTCAATCGTGCGAGCGCTCACGGCACCCGTCGAGTTGACGCTGTAACTGACGGCTTGCGCCTTAGGCTGCATCACCGTCATGCGGCCACCGCCGCGCGTAAGGACGATACCGTCCGAACCGGACTCCACCCGCGCATCGCCAGCTTCCACCGACGCCGACGGCAGGCGATAAATATTGTGGCGATTGATGTTGAGATACCAACCGGTGAGCACCACCAAGGTAAGAGCCGTCAGCGCAAAGGCGGGGCGCCAGTCGAGCCGCAGGCCGACCGGTTCGCGCGGGCGAATCGCTTCGCCAGCTTCGAGGCCCACCTGAATATTGGCGCGCATATCGGCCGCTAGCCGATCCCAATCGACGAAGGCGGGCAAAGTGGCGGTGTTCCGCGCGACAAACGCGCGCGACTCATTCAAGGCTTCGAGTTCCTGACGGCAGTTCTCGCAATTTCGCGTGTGGAAGCTCCAGCGGTAGCGCTGCCACCAAGGCAACTCCCCGCCAGAGAGCAAGGCCAACGTACGTAAGTCCGGGTGCGACATGGCTTAGAGGGCACTTCCTTTCCGATGGCGTTCGAGAAATTTCTTAAACTTGGCCCGCGCATTGGCGATATGGCTGCGGACCGTGGCTTTGGAGCAGTTCAGATGGGCGGCGACTTCCTCTGCCGATAGCTCGTCCACATCGCGGAGGAGCAAGGCGGCGCGTTCGCGCGGTGTGAGAACCGCGAGCCCCGCCTCAAGCAACTGTCGGCGCTCTTCGCGCAGCACTTCGGCTTCCGGGCTGGCGGCGCGGCTCACGTGCAGGCGTTCCGGCATCTCATCCAAGTCCGAGAAGTGCACCCGGCCGTTACGCCGCAGATGGTCGAGCGCGGTGTTAGTAGCGATGCGGGAAAGCCAGTGGGCAGCTTTCTCCAAGTCCTTCAATTGTTCTTCGCGGCTGAGGGCCTTGATGAAGGCTTCCTGGGT
>JBBQQS010000006.1:0-27884 GCA_038215525.1 Bryobacterales bacterium | reverse complement strand
GTGTGGGCATCGCCCTGATTTTATCACCCAGCGGGCGCGAGTTCCGGGTGCTGCTTCGCCCAGTCGAGGTACTCAGCGACGGAGTAGAAGGCGCGGTGCTTGTACAGACGGCCTGCGTCTTCGAGCGACTGGGACCAGTTGTAGCTCCAGGAGTCGCCGGTTTCCTTCATCCAGCGGGTTAGGCGCTGGTCGAGCTTGGTCTGCAGCGCGGTAGTGGCTGGTTGGCCGATGAGGTTGTGTTTTTGGAAAGGGTCTTTTTCGAGATCGTAGAGGACCCACGGTTTGTCCTGGTAACGGGCGTACATGTGGGTAGCGGTGCGGACGCCTCGCCATCCGCCCGGGGTGCCGTCGCCGGCGAAGGGGCCGAAGATCTGGAAGAAGGCCGAGTCCGGTCTGCGGCCTTTGCCGGTGACGAGGGGGCCGGAGAGGTCGCGGCCTTGCATGGCTTTGGGCACCGGGACGCCCGCCATGCCGAGCAGCGTGGGGGCAAAGTCAACATGGGTGAAGAAGACGTCGCTGCGGGTTTTAGGCTGCACCTTGCCGGGCCAGCGCAGAATACCGGGGACACGAATCGATTCTTCCCAGGGCTTGCGCTTGAGGCGTTCGCCTTGCGAGCCGAGCATATCGCCGTGGTCACTCGAGTAGAGAACGATGGTATTCTCGCGGAGCCCAAGTTCGTCGAGTTTCGCCATCAAACGGCCGACTTGGTCATCGATCGCGGTAACCATGCCGTAGTATTCGGCAATTTCGTTCGGCGAAGGGATATTCTTACCGGCGGAGTAATTGGGCCGCATGGTGAGTTTCGAAGGCGAGTAATTCGCCGTGTAATTGGCCGGTGCTTTGTAAGGGTCATGCGGAGGGCCCCATTGGACGGTGAGATAGAAGGGGCGCGCATCGGACTTTGTGTGGCCGAGGAATTCGACGGCTAAGTCGGCCCAGCCTTCGGCTTCGAATTTGCCTAACTTGATGGCTTGGCCAGTATCGCGGAAGTAATGGTTATCGAAGTGGCGATGGCTGCATTGGTGGGCGGCCCAGAATTCGTAGCCGTGGCGGCGGGGGCCGGGCGGCACGTAGCCGGGTTCGCGTTGGCCGCCGTCTAAGTGCCATTTCCCGATGAAGCCCGTGCGATAACCGGCGTCGCGGAGCGTTTGGGCGAAGCTGACGGAGCCTTCGCGGAGGCGCAGGTCGTTGGCGACCATGCCGTTACGGTGGCAATATTGGCCGGTGAGCAGGATCGAACGGGCCGGGCAGCAAACGGGCGTGTTGGCAAAGACATGATCGAGCAATGCGCCTTCGGCGGCGAGTTGGTCGAGGTGGGGTGTCGCAACGTCGGGGTTGCCGGTGCATCCGAGCGCGTGGTAGCGATGCTGATCCGGCATGAGAAACAGAATGTTGGGGCGGCTGGTAGCCGCCCCTGCCACTGAACCTGCGACCGAAGCAGCGACCGAGGCAGCGACGAACTTACGGCGCGTGATCGGCATCAGCTAGGCCTTGAGTTTGGTGATAATTTCCGTGGCCCGGTCGAATAACATGGCCGAGTCGTTACTGCAGCCAAGGAGTAACATGCCGCGTTCTTTCCAGAATCGGGCGAGTTCAATGTTACGGGTCTGGGTGCCAGGGGCGACTTTGTATTTGATACAGGTGTCGCGGATCTTTTCCATGGCGTCGACCATTTTGGGATGAAGGAAATCGCCGGGAACTCCAAGGGAAATCGATAAGTCAGCGGGGCCGACCATAACGGCGTCGATGCCGGCTACGGAAATCAGTTCGTCGCGGCGTTCGACACCTTCGGCGCTTTCAATCTGGAAGACGACCATTTGTTCGCGATTAAAGTGCTCGATGACATCGGGCATCTTCTGGACCGTGTAGTCGTAATTACAGGGAGTAAGTCCGTAGCCGCGGACTCCCAGGGGAGGGAATTTGGCCCAGGACACAGCCTTGCGGAGCACCTCGGGGTCGTCGACGCGGGGGAAAAGGATGCCGCCAGCGCCGGAATCGAGGGCGCGGGCGACGAGGGTGTATTGCAGCTCTCCGACGCGCCAAAGGGGCGTGACGCCGGCGGTGGTGCAGGCGGCGCAGAGGTCGGCCATGGTTTCGGTGGTGAACGAGCTATGCTCGCCATCGACGAAGGTCCAGGTGAAGCCGCAAGCCCCGAGGATGCGGGGGAACTCGGTAGAGCGAAGCGTGCCGAAGCCGCAGCCGTATTGAATTTCGCCGCGTTTGAGGGCGGCCAGAAGTGGATTTTGTTTCATAGCACCAGTACTTGATGATCGGGACAGTCGAGCCGGATATGGTCGAGCAGGCGGGGGATGAGTTCCTCACCGTACGCGGCCAGAAACGGAAGCATACTATAAAACCGCTCCTGCAAGTGCTGGTGGGGGAAAAGTTGATGGTGAAGCAAGGCCGCTTCCTGGGTGGCGCGGGCATCGCGCCGGAGGGCTTCGCGGCCAACTTTGCGCTCGAGCTTGCCAAGTTGGTAGGCCATTTTGCGCTCGCTGGTGGCCAGCGCGACGACCAGCGAGGGGTCGTAAGCAGTAAGTGCCGCGCGTACTTCGGAGAGGGCGTCGGTTAGTCGTAACTGGGCCGTGGAAATGGAGGTAGCAACGCCCGGGGGAACTAACTGTGTGGCAATGCGTTCGCGGAGAGTTTCTTCGTTGGCCCAGGTATTTTCGACAGTGAGGCCATAACGGCCGAGTAACTTGGCCACGCGGGGCGAAAGAAGAGTAAATGCGGCGCGCGACAGAGATACGGGCATATGGCCGAGTAAGTGCCGGTAGAGGACTTCGCTTTGGGCGAAGTAAGCGATCTCGGCGGGTCCGCCGACGACGGCTACAGTGGGGAATAAGTAATCTTGCAGGACGGGGCGCAGGAGAGCGTTAGGACTCAAAGTTTCGGCGCGGGCAGCCATTTCGGCGGCGGTTAACTTACGATCCTTAGTGGAATATTCGCCAGCGCGGTATTTCAGGCTGACGCGTTCGCCGTTTTCCAAAAGGAAAAACAACGACGTCTCGGCTTCTACGTGGACCTGGGCGTGATAGTGGGCAGCGGCTAATTCGGTGTCGCGCTTGAGTAAGGCGGCGGAGAGGGCGGAGGCGTCCAGAGCGGCCTGCGCCAGAAGCGGCGCGCCGATGGTCCGCAAGGGCGGATGGAGGGGGTCAACAAACAGTAACCCGTGGGGGGCGAGATACTCTTTGAGTAACTCCAAAAACGAACTGCCCCAAGTACCGGAGGAGTAACATCGCTTGACGCGCGCCATCACCTCGTCGGCGAAGGGAAAGCCAGCGAGAGCGCGGCCGAGTTCCTCAAGCGGAGTGCCTTCGAGCGGCAATGGGCCGACGGGCCGATTGGTGGTGCCGGCGTCGGTGGCGCGAAAGGAGACGGGCGCGGATTGGCTGTCGAAAGCCCAGGCCTGGTTGATCTCGGCGAAGTCATGATCCTCGGTGGCGAGCCAGAAGACGGGGACGGCTTCCGTGCCGGAGGCGGTGAGTTGTCGCGCGGCCTGGATGGCAGTGAGAGCTTTGTAAAGTGTGTAAACGGGACCCGAGAAGAGGCCGACCTGCTGACCGGTGAGCACGGCGACCGTGCCGGGCTGAGCCAGGCGTTCGAGCGACGGGTGATCGCCATTGAGGGGCCTGAGCGCGGCGACGAGTGCAGCGCGGCGATCATCGGGGAAATATAAGGACGACGCAAGGGCGGCGGCGGCACCGAGATCCCCCGCCGCGTGAGGATAAAAGGCCTTTACCCGCTCGGGATGATAGAGCAGGTCAGTAAAGAGTGCGGACGCCCCGGGCAGGGCAGTCTGGCGGATGCAATGAGACTGGATCGGGGGCGAAGCCATAAAAAAGAAAGATCTAGACCAAGCCTAACAGATTCACTCAGATGCACTTTGGATGCTGGAATCTGGGGCGCGATCGGGCTCGGCAACGAAACGGTAACCAATTCCCCTGACGGTGAGCAGGTGGCGGGGCCGGGCGGCGTCATCTTCGACGTATTTGCGCAGGCGGACGATGAAATTGTCGATGGCGCGGGTGTCCGTATCTTCATGGACGTCCCAAACGGTTTCGAGGATCGATTTGCGGCTGACGGCGCGGCCTTCGTTGCGGATCAGGTAACGCAGCAGGCTGGCCTCCATTTGGGTCAGCGGAATGCTTTCGCCTTTGGCAATGAGCTCGAGGCGGTCGAAGTCGAGGCGTTTGCCGGCGAATTCAAAGACGTCCGCGGAGGGCTTTTTGAGCCACTGGGCGCGGCGCAGCAGGCCCATCACGCGGGCCATCAGGATTGCGAGATCAAAGGGCTTAGGTAGATAGTCGTCGGCGCCGGCCTCGAAGCCTTTGAGGACGTCCTCGGGGCGGCTGCGGGCGGTCAGCATCAGGATGGGGGCGATGTCGCCACGGGCGCGGAGGGCGGTGGCGACGTCGAAGCCATTCATGCCGGGCAGCATGACGTCGAGCAGGACGAGGTCGAAGCCCGAGTGCTGCAGGGCATCGAGGCCATTGTCGACCGTGGCGACTTCGTAGCCTTCGGCTTCGAGGTTGAAGCGCAGACCATCGGCGAGGTGGCGCTCGTCTTCCACGATGAGGATGCGGCCCTTGGCGGCGCTCATACGGGCACGCGGTCCTCGGCGGGGAGGGGAAGTTCGAGGCTGAAGGTGCTGCCGTGGCCGGGGCCAAGGCTTTCAGCGTAAGCGCGACCGCCGTGGCGGCGGGCGACGGAGCGGACGATGAAGAGGCCGATGCCGGTGCCTTTGATGCGCGCGGTGACGGCGCCGGGAATGCGATAGAAGCGCTTGAAGATGCGTTTGAGCTCGGTGGGGGCGATGCCGGGGCCCGTGTCCGTCACGCGGACGGCGACGGCGGGGCGGCCGGGCACGCGATCGAGCTTTACGCGCACATGGAGATCGGCCGCGGAGTACTTGATGGCGTTGTCGAGCAAGTTCGAGATGGCGGCCTTCAACTCCTCGGCATCGCCCACCACTTGGGGCCGCTCGTGCTCGCCGAAGGCGCTCGCGTACTCGACGGCGGCGGGCGGCAAGTGGTGGCGGGTGCGGGCGAGGCCGATCAGCTCTTCGACGAGCGCGCCCAGGTCGAGCCGAGAGCGGGATTGCGTAGCGTTCGAAGTGGAGGTGCGGGCGGCGTTCAGCACCTGATCGATGGTGGAGATCAGCCGATCGGAATCGGAGAGCATGATCTGGTAGAACTCTTGCCGCTTAGCTTCATCGAGGTCGCGCTTTTGCAGGGTTTCGAGATAGAGGCGGATGGAGGCGACGGGCGTTTTGAGCTCGTGAGTGATGGCGTTCATGAAGGCGTCGTGCTGTTCATTGCGCTTGATTTCGCGCACCAGGAAGATGGTGTTGAGCACCACGCCGGCGATGATGATCAGGAAGAACACCAGGCCGAAGAAGAACATGAGACTGGTGCGCCAATTGAGGATCATGCCCCAACTGACGTTCAAGGCGATCGCCGCCGCCACCAGGCAGGCGCCCAGGGCGGTGAAGAAGTAGACGGACTTGCGCCGGCGGGGGACAACCACTGCTAAATACTAGGATGCCTTACTTCCACATCATCTGCCACACCCGCCCGGAACACGATAGAGGCAACATCGACTTGCGCAAACCCGTTGCCATCCCAGGCCGAAACACAATGCACTCTCGCCGAGCCCAAATGCAGGAAACCGAGGGTAGCTGAGGCCGTCGCGCAATGGAGCGTTTGTCCAGCGTCGAAACTGGTACGGCGCTACCCGGTGCGACTTTGCGGATAAACTGAGCAACGTGCTTCGAGCGAACGCAGCCGCGAAAGGATCGACCAAGGAAGTGAATTTTTCCGGTGCCACGAATCACGGCCCTCTGCGTTACCTCTTTAGCTGTGGTCTCCTACTGTTGCCCGCCATTCTCTGGAACATAGCGTTCTTCGACCGCCTCCCGCCAGCTTTCGCCACTGCGAATTTCTGGCGCGACATCCCGGCACCGCTAGCCTTCATCGAGAACTCCCTTCGCGCCGTAGTCTTCGGGCTTCCTTTCGCCATGCCACTCAGAGCCTCAACGCCCGCGCAGCGCCGGTCCTGGTTCATCTTTGGCCTGGGCTCGCTGGTTTACTTTTCGAGCTGGTTAGCCCTAATTTTTTCGCCCGATTCGCCGTGGTCAACAAGCGCGCTGGGCTTCATGGCACCGGCGTATACGCCTGCACTTTGGCTCTTCGGTCTCGCGGCGCTTGGCCGCCAACTCTTCTGGGGCCGCTTCTATCGCTGGTGGATGTATGTCGTGGTTTCAAGCGGGTTTCTCATCGCCCACATTGCTCACACCGCTCTGGTTTACGCCCGCAACCGATGAGCTTTGCGTTTCGCGGACTCACAAGCCCGGCCATGGCTCCGGAGGCAAGTGAGGAACTCGGATGACTCCTCGCTGACGGCCCAGGGGCCGGCAAACGCAATCAGGCTGGAGTTTCCACCTCAATCGACGCGCTCCAGGATGTGATGCCAAACCGCGCGGGGAAGATCAGCGAACTGGATCTTCGGCAATGGAATCGGCTCCGAAAATAGACCGTATCAGTTCCAGGCCCGCTTCGTTTTTGAGCGAGGTTTCCTTCTCGTCGACAAAGTGGCGGAAGGAGGCTTTAAGCTGCGCCTTCGCTTCAGCCTCGGCACGCACGCCGCGCTCAGCGAGAGTTACCAGCGCCCGGCTCATGGTAACGTGCCGCTCCTTGGCAACACGCTGAACCTCGGTCGCCAGCGTGGCCGGGATGGTAACGCTCTGTCGGACTGATCTGGTTGAGACTGCGGCTTTTCTCTTGGTGGCCATTGGTTCAACGATAGCAAATGTGCACCAGGGTGGTGCAGCTAAACCCGCAAAACGGCGCAGGAGCCGAGGTAGCGGAGCGTTTTACTCGTCGGGATCCGATCGCTGCGGCTCTGTGCCAATTGACGTCGACTCCGTTCTCGATCAGGTACTCGCACAACCGCGAGTGGCCATGAAAGCAAGCGCCGTTCAGGGCAAAATTGTCGCCAAGCGTGGTCAGCGACTCATCGTGTGCCACCAGAAACCGGATTGCGCTGACATCGCCCTAGTACGCGCACCATCGAATCAGTGGGTGACCACCGGCACTTGCAGTCGGCGAATTGCAATTGGCGATGTGCTCAAACACCAAATCGGTGCGACCATCGTCTCCAAAGATTCCAACTTGACCCATAACTCCCAGAACCGTGGGAATGACGGATCGCACCCCCCAAAACGGCGATGTCGTCCTCAAAGATCCTCCGGCCTGAGGCCAGTCTCTTTCCCGATCTTTGCGAGAGCGGCAGGTCCAACTTCTTCGCTGTCGTGAAAGCAGAAGGTAAAATTCGGTGAGCCAGTACGTTGCAGCTTGCGGTGCGACCCAACCTGCTTTTTGAGCGTCCATCCCGCACGAAGCAAAGCCGCATAGACGCGCTTGGCCTTGGTCGCGCTCCACACGCTCATGCGGCAAAAAGGACCCGGAGAGGTGCTGGAACCTCCTCGCCGTTCTCGATCATGTCCGCCAGCACTTGAAGCGCGATGGTTTTCACCTTTCGTACGGCCTCAAGTTCCGTGCTGCCGTACGCCATCACGCCTGGAAGGTCGGGGACGGAGGCCAGAATTCTACCGTCTTCCTCGCGTTCCGTTTCTACACGAATGGGCTCAATTGTCACCATGGCAACTCCAGTTTACAGGAAAGAACCCGCCTAACGGCGCAGGGGGCAGAAGAGCAGTACGAGCCGGGCCGCCGGGCCGAAGCGCTGTCCTCGCCGGGATCGCGGCGGCTCCGTGCCGATTGACGGTCCTGACAAACCGGGAGTGACCCCTAACTGAATTTGTCTTACATTGTTAGTGCAATGGCGAACGGCGATTCCGGCGCAGCCATCGTGGTGGAACGCGGCGCCGTTCCTGTTGCTGTTGGCCATCTGGGCGATTCTCAGGTGGATGCGGCCGCGCTGGCTGTTTCGGTACCCCGCATAAATTCCAGACGATTACCCGCGTTCGTGGGCTGGACGATGGTATTGCGTAGGGATACCCTCAGTGAATGTCTCGAAGTATGCGTCATTTGATATTTTCCGCGTGCAGTTTTGTGGCGATCTTCACCACAGCGATCGCGGCGGCCTGGAATCCGCAAGGGATTGGTCCGGAGGCCTTCTGGACCGCATTCGTGGGGAGTGCGTTCAGCTCAATGGCTCTACCGGCACTGGCCAAGGCTTGGCTTGAGCGCGGGCAGGACCGGCTGCGCTAACCGGTAGACTAAAAGCCGGGAGAAATGCGAATGACCGGCTGGCGAACTTGGCTGCTTGGGGCGAGCTTGGGCTGTGCCCTGGCTTCGGCCAAAATCCTCTTCAAGGCGGACTTTGAAACCGGCGACCTGAGCGAATGGAGCCAGACCGGCACCCGCGGCCAGAATGCGACCGCCCGCAATATCCAGGTGGTGACGGATATCGTCCAGCAGGGCAAATACGCGGGCAAGTTCACCATCCACGAGGACGATGTCTTCAACGCCGGCCAATTGCGGGTGCAGGTGGGCGGGCCGAAGGTGACGGTGGAAGAGGGCTCCGACACGTATCTGTCCTTCTACCTCTATGTGGCCGACGCGCCGAAGGATCGCGATAACTTCTTCTATTGGGAAGGCACGCCACCGCCGCGCTACAACAACGTGATGACCTGGTGGTTGGCCCCCAAGGAAGGCGGCGGAGCGACCATCGCCTACGGCACCGGCAACCTGGGCCGCAATGGTACGGAGTGGGCGGCGGACTTTGCCGTGGGGCGCTGGCATCATTTGGCGATGCACATCCATTGGTCAGAAGATTCTACGAAGGGCAACACGCGGCTGTGGTTTGACGGCGCCTTAGTGCTCGACAGGCATCTAAAGACGAAGGGGCCGGAGAGCGTGTACTTTTGCCAGCCAGGGATCCATCGCAGCCCGCACCGGCCCTCGGTGGATACGATTTACTTCGACAATTTCGTGATGGCCGATTCGCTGGAGGAAGTGCTGGGGAGGAAGTAGACGCTGCACGGTGCGTCTGCTCAGGCGATTCGTTTACGGACCATGGCT
Source organism: Bryobacterales bacterium (assembly GCA_038215525.1). GTDB lineage: Bacteria > Acidobacteriota > Terriglobia > Bryobacterales > Bryobacteraceae > JALHNI01. The sequence goes on along the minus strand of JBBQQS010000006.1, from coordinate 18,837 downwards.
TTGCCGATCACGACCACCGCCAAGGCCACCAGGGCTTGGATGACGTATTCGAGCATCGTGCCAGCGTGGAAGCGCGACGCGACCCAGGGGTCTGACAGGATCATCTCCGCGCCCACCTTGCCCAGGATGGCCGAGCCGAAGATGACAATCAGCGGGTAGCGCTCCATCAGGCCGGAGAGCCAGTTGCTGGCGAAGACGACGAAGGGGATCGAGAGAGCCAGGCCGAAGATGACCAGCTCGATGTGGCCCTTTGAGGCGCCCGCGATGGCCAGGATGTTGTCGAGCGACATGGTGAGGTCGGCCACCAGGATCAGCCACATGGCTTGCCACAAGGTCGAGGCCTCTTTGCCGCCGCCATGCTGTTCGCCGTCGTCCTTCAAGAGCTTCACCGCGATCCACAGAATCAACAGGCCGCCGCCCAGCTTCAGCAGCGGAATATTCAGCATCTTTGTCGCGAAGAAGGTGAGGATGATGCGCAGCACCACCGCCCCGCCCGCGCCCAAAACGATGCCGACCCGGCGGTCCCGCGGGGTGAGTTGGCGGACCGCCAAGGCGATCAGGACGGCATTATCGCCAGCCAACAGGATATCGATAAAGACGATGTTGAGCGCGGCGAGCAGAAACTCAGTGGAAAACCAATCGTTCATAAGCGGGGACACTTTAGTTTACGCTGGCCAGTGACGTTACAATACTCTCCATGCTGATAACGCTTGTGCTTTTATTCGCGATGGCCGACGAAACCGGCTTCGCGCCGCTTTTTGACGGGAAGTCCTTGAAGGGATGGCAACTGGTGGCTGGGCATGGCCAAGGGTATCTGGTGGAGGACGGGGCGATCGTCTGCCCCGTGGATGGCGGGGGCAACCTGCTTACCGATCGCGAGTACGGCGACTTCATCCTGCGCCTGGAATACAAGCTCTCGCCCGGCGGCAACAACGGCGTGGGCATTCGTACGCCCTTGAACGGCGACGCGGCCTATATGGGTATGGAGATTCAGGTGCTGGACGATCAACATGCCCTGTACAAAGGGAAGATCAAGCCGGAGCAGCATACGGCTTCCATCTACGATGTGTTCCCCGCGCGCACCGGCTTTCAGAAGCCGGCCGGCGAATGGAATGAGGAAGAGATCCACGTGGAGGGCCGACGGGTGAAGATTACGCTCAACGGCGTGGTCACCATCGACGCGAACCTCGATAACGTTCGCGAAGCCGCAGTGCTTAAGAAGCATCCGGGCCTGACGCGCACGCGCGGTTATCTGGGCTTTTTGGGCCATAACACCCGGGTCGAGTTTCGCAATATCCGCCTGCGGGAGTTGGTAACCAAATGAGGCTCTTAGTTGGCCTGGGTTTCGCTTCTGCCCTATTAGCCGCGGATTGGAAAGCGGCGATGGCGAAGGCCAAAATTACGCCCGAGGCCGGCATCTGGATGTCGGGCTACGCGGCGCGCACCCATCCTTCCGAAGGCACCCTGCAGGACCTTTACGCCAAAGCCCTCGCCCTCGAAGATCCGAAAGGGCACAAAGTCGTTTTTGTCACCTCCGACCTGATCGGATTTCCGCGGCGCATCACCGATGCCATCTCGGCGCGGGCTTTGAAGCAATACGGGCTCGAGCGGGCGCAGTTAGTCTTTAACTCCTCGCATACGCACAGCGGCCCCGTCGTACGGCCGAACCTCGAAACCATGTACGACCTGCCGCCCGAACAATGGGCGAAGATCGATCGCTATGGGCAGCAACTTACCGAAACCGTCTTGAACTTGGTCGGCACGGCGGTAGGCCAATTAGCGCCGGCCAAAGTGACTTACCACGAAGGCCAAGCGACTTTCGCCATCAACCGCCGGCAAGCGACGGTAAAGGGCGTGGCGATTGGCCTGAATCCTTCGGGGCCGATCGACCATTCGGTGCCCGTGTTGCGAGTAACTGACTTGAGCGGTAAGTTACTCGGGGCGATGTTCGGTTACTCCTGCCACAATACGACGCTTACTGGCGAGTTCTATCGAATTGCGGGCGACTATGCGGGTTACGCGCAGGAGGAGTTCGAACGCGCGCATCCCGGCACCGTGGGCATGTTCCTGATGCTGGCGGGTGGGGATCAGAACCCCAATCCCCGGTCAAAAAACGAATTGGCCGTGCAGCACGGCAAGGCCTTGGCCCTGGCGACCGACGAAGCGATGGCGAAGCCCGGTGTGCCGATTGCGGGTAACTTGCGCGCCGCCTTCCAGATGGTGGATCTGCCGCTAGCGCCGCACTCGCGCGAGGACTTTGAGCGCGAACTCAAAGATACGAATCAGTACAAAGTTCGCCGGGCGAAAGAGATGCTGGCGGCTTACGATCGTGGCTTGCCGCTGCGCAAAGTAGCTTATCCGGTGCAGGCCATCCGGCTGGGCAAAACCGTCACTTACGTGCCGCTGGGTGGCGAACTAGTGGTCGACTATGCTTTGCAAACCAAGGCGGCGTTTCCCAAAGAGAAAATTGTCGTAGCGGGTTATTCGAACGATGTGATGTGTTACATCTCGAACAAACGCATTTTGAAAGAAGGCGGTTACGAGGCGGTGGATAGCATGATCTACTACGGCATGCCAGGTCCGTTCGCGCCGGAAGTAGAAGACGTGCTGACGGCGAGTATCCGTCGGGCGCTGGGCCAGGTGGGAATTAAGTAAGTGTGGGGCGCGATTGAGGCCGGGGGCACCAAGTTCATCTGCGCCGCCGGTACGGGGCCTGGCGACTTAGTGGTCGGCGAGCCGATCCTGACCACCACGCCCCGCGAAACCTTGCGCGCGGTAGTTACTTTCTTTGCGCCTTACCGGCTGCAAGCGGTCGGCGTAGGCTCGTTCGGCCCCGTTGACCTGGCGGCGGGCCGAATTACTCGCACCACGCCCAAATTGGCCTGGCGCGGGTTCGCTCTCCGCCAAGCGCTCGAGAACGCGCTCCACGTGCCCGTCTCTCTCGATACCGACGTCAACGCGGCGGCCTGGGGCGAGTATCGTTTTGGCGGCGCGCCCGATCCATTTCTCTACCTCACCGTCGGTACCGGAATTGGCGGCGGTGGCGTGGTGAATGGCCAGTTACTCCATGGCCGCATGCATCCCGAGATGGGGCACTTACTCTTACCGCGCGCCCCAGGAGATACTTTCCCCGGCCTTTGCCCCGCGCACGGTGACTGTCTGGAAGGCATGGCCAGCGGCGTGGCGATTGAAGCGCGCCGCCAGACGGGCCAGGAACACTTTGCGGTGGAGTATCTGGCCGCCGGATTGCTTTCGCTGAGTTACGCTTACTCCCCGCTGCGGATCGTGCTGGGCGGCGGGGTGATGAAAACGCCAAAGTTATTCGGAAGCGTCACGAAACGAATGCGAACTCTGAACGCAGGCTACGCGCCGCTGCCGGCAGTAACGGCGCCCAAACTAGGGGACCGCTCCGGGGTGCTGGGCGCTTTGGCCCTGGCGGTCGGGATCTGATCCCGCCGCCCCGTACAGCCGCCGATTGACCCTAGCCCGTCGCGTGAGCGACGGGTTACATTTGCCAGAGAGACTTCAGCGTTTACTGCTTTTGTCGAGGGCCTGGGTGACCCACCGCTTACGCGGCGGGTTAGGTGGATACGAAACTCGACAATTTAAGCGGCCGCAGCACCAGAGTGGTCTAACCCCGTTCGTCGGCCGAAGGACCATAGAGCGCCGGCACCGGGATGTCCAAAAGCCGGTAGTAGACGGCGAGCTGAGCGCGGTGGTGGATCATGTGCACGGTTCTCGGACGGGACGTTAACGACCGGGGGGCCGTCAACGGGTGCCACATCCAGCGACGGTAGGTCGACCGTCATCGCGCCCCAAGTAGGGATATGGGCCAGGTGCGATGCCAGTTGGCGGATCGTCATCGACTTGGCGTGCGGCTGATAGCCAAACTGGCCGTCCGGCAGGCGTTCGAGCATCTTCCGGGTGTTGTCCATTTCGTGGTCGAGTTCGGGCAATAGAGATTGGGCAATGCCGTTAGTCTAAGCCCGGGAACTGTGCCAACGCCAAGCGGTGCGCACAATATCGTCGAGCTTCGAGAGCTGGGGCTCCCAACCGAGCACTTCCCGGGCGCGGTGGGCGTCAGCGACCAGGCTGGCCGAGTCGCCGTCGCGGCGCGGATGGTCGACGACGGGCACGGGCTTGCCGGAGATGCGTTCGACGGCTTTGATCACTTCGCGGACACTGTAGCCTTCGCCGGTGCCGAGGTTGAGGGCGATGGGCGCGCCGCCGTCGCGGAGGTAGCCCAGGGCGGTGACGTGGGCTTCGGCGAGGTCGCAGATGTGAATATAGTCGCGGATGCACGTGCCGTCCTTGGTGGGATAGTCCGACCCGAAGACGCTAATATACGGCCGCTGGCCGAGCGCGGCCTGGATGATGAGCGGAATGAGGTGCGATTCCGGCGAGTGGTCCTCGCCGATGTCGCCATCCGGGTCGGCACCGGCGGCGTTGAAGTAGCGGAACACCACCCAGCGAATGCCATGCGCTAGGGCGAAGGCGCGTAAGGCGTATTCGACGAACAGCTTCGATTCGCCATAGGGGTTAATCGGCAACTGCTTCTCAGTTTCGGGGATCGGCATCTGCTCAGGGGTACCGTAGGTAGCCGCCGTCGAGCTGAAGATGATGTCGCGCACACCGGTCTCCACCATCGTTTCGAGCAAGGTGAGGGTGTTGACGAAGTTGTTGCGGTAGTACTTGGCCGGCTGCTGGACGCTTTCGCCCACCTGGATGAAGGCCGCAAAGTGGACGACGGCTTCGATGCGGTGGCGTTCGATGACCGCTTTCAGACGGGCCCGGTCTCCCAGATCGCCATGTTCGAGGGGCCCCCATTGCACGGCCGACGCGTGGCCGTAAGACAAGTCGTCATAGACGACGGGCGTATGCCCGCGAGCCGCCAACAATTTCGCCGTATGGCTCCCGATGTAGCCCGCCCCTCCACACACTAAAACCCTCACCGATTCGTGACCCTCCATTTGCAGTATATCGTCCGGAAGGGAAGATTTCGGCAGGTTGCGGGGATTTCTCCTCCGTCAGGAAGCTTGGCTCCGCGCCCACCTGTGCCGATTCGTCACATCTAAGTGGTTCAAAACAATGAATGTTAAATCAAAGTACCGCTTCGCGAGATGAGCCTTGACTGTGTTTCGTGGACAAGCCTAGAATCAAACTAGGTCCAGCTGCGTATTTCCGGTGGGCTTTCTTGAACGACAGCCAGCCTGGCATGATGCGAAAGGACGGGAAGAAGACGAGATATGCGACACCTAGCGCTTGGACTGTTGATCACGGGAATCGCGCTCACCGGCGCGGCCTTTGCGGCTGACAAGAAGGCTGCCGAGAATGGGCAGCGGGAGACGATCGCGCGTCCGCTGACGGACAAGGAAAAGAAGCGCCGCGAGGATAAGCTACGCAAGGAACTCGAAACCCCGTTCCGCAAGTGGCTCAACGAAGACGTCACCTACATCATCTCGGACGAGGAACGCACCACCTGGAAGCGTTTAGCGACCGACGAAGAGCGCGAGCAGTTCATTGAGCAATTCTGGCTGCGCCGCGACCCTTCGCCTGATTCGCAGGAAAACGAGTATAAGGAAGAGCATTACCGCCGGATTGCCTACACGAACGAACGCTACGCCTCGGGCATCCCGGGCTGGAAGAGTGACCGTGGCCGCATCTACATCACGTTCGGGCCCCCGGACGAGCTCGAAGATCACCCGTCGGGTGGCACCTACGAGCGGCCGATCGAAGAAGGCGGCGGTACCACGTCGACCTTCCCGTTCCAGAAGTGGCGCTATCGCTGGATTGAAGGCGTGGGCCAGGACATCAACATCGAATTCGTCGATACGACGATGACGGGCGAGTTCCGCATGACCATGGATCCGTCGGAAAAAGACGCCTTGATGATGGTTCCCGGCGCCGGCTTAACCATGATGGAGCAGATGGGCCTTTCGAGCAAGAACGACCGCTTCAGCCGCACGGACGGTACGCGTTTGGGCACCGGCAATCAGGCGATGCCGATGCGCATGAATCAGTTCGAACGCCTGCAGCAGTTCGCCAATTTGCAGAAGGCGCCCAAGATCAAGTTCCGCGACCTCGAAGCGCAGGTGAATTCGAAGATCACCTTCAACGTACTGCCGATGCAGGTGCGCGTCGACTTCATCAAGATGACCAACGCGACAGTGAACGCCTACGTCACCATCCAGTTTGAGCGCAAGGACTTGCAATTCAAGCAGGAAGGCAACCTCTCGAAGTCCCTGGTGAATATCTACGCCCGCGTCACCACTATGACGCGCCGCGTGGCCAACGTCTTTGAGCATCCGGTGTCGATCGACGTGCCCACCGAAATGCTGGCCGAAGCTTCAAAGGGCCGGGCTATTTATCAGAACGCCGTGCCGCTGGCCCCGGGTCGCTATCGCTTGAACGTCGTCGCTAAGGACGTCATCGGCGGCAACATGAACAATTACGAAATCGCGCTCGATGTGCCTCGCTTCGACGACGAGAAGCTCGGCATGAGCTCCGTGATTCTGGCCGACATGATCGAAAAGGTGCCGACCAAGCAGATCGGCGCCGGCCAGTTCGTCATCGGCACCTCCAAGGTGCGGCCGCGGATGAGCGAGAGCTTCCGCCGCGACGAGAAGATGGGCATCTTTGTAAACATCTACAACTTTTCGCCCGACGAGAAGAGCAGGAAGCCGAACGGCACCATCGAGTATGAGATTGTGCGCAACGGCTCGAACGTCAAGGTGCTCGAGTTCACAGAGGATGTGAAGGACATCGCGGGCGCTTCGGCGACCCAGGTGACCATTGAAAAATTGCTGCCGCTTCAGAGTTTAGAACCGGGTCAGTACACGCTCAAGATGAAGGTAACGGATAAGAACAACAACCAAGTTCTGACCCCGTCCACCATTTTTACGGTATCTTAAGAACTGTTCGTTTTCCTGTCACATTGGAGGGCAGGTCAGCCGGTGAAGGATCTAATGCGTCCCTTCGTAATTAGTCTCCTGGCCGCGGGCGTGTCCGCGAGCTTAGGGCAAGGTGCCGACGCGCGCCGGATGGTAGCGATGTCATCGCTCAGTCCGGGCACGGTGCTAGGTGTGGTGGGCGATGCCGCCGGTGGTGCCCAGATGGGCGCAACCGTTTGGCTCCTGAACCGTTATGACCGTCCCATCGTGCGCGCCATCACCAATGAGCGCGGGCAATTCGGGTTCGACCAAGTCTTGCCCGATATCTACAGTATCAAAGTGACTCTGGCGAGCTTCGTGCCCGCCATGAAGAGCAACATCCAGGTGCAGGCCGGCCGGGCCAGCTTCCTGAATATCCACTTGGCCAGCCTGCTCAGCTCGGTAGAACTCTTCACGTCGGCGCCCGGTGCGGCCAAGCTGATGAGCGAGGAGTGGAAGTGGGTACTGCGCGGCGCTTCCGCCACGCGTCCGGTGCTTCGCCTTCTGCCCGGCTACGATATCTCGCAACCGGCGCCGGTGCGCGAGTCCAGCATTTTCTCCGATACCCGCGGCCTAGTGAAGTTGTCCGCCGGTGAGTCCGAAGGCAATTCGAACCAGCAGGACTTGGGCACCGCCTTCGCCATGGCCACCTCCCTCTTCGGCAGCAATCACCTGGGGGTCAGCGGCAATGTGGGCTACTCGCCCACCAACGGCACGCCGATCGCCGGGTTCCTCACCTCTTTCCGGCGCGGTTCGGGCGACGCGGCGGTGATGAACCCCGAAGTGAAGCTCACCATTCGGCAGGTCTTTCTGCCCGTCCGCGTCGGTGTCGGCATATTGGGCGGGTCGAATACCCCAATGCTGCGGACCGTGTCTTTGGCGGTTGCCGAAAAGAAGCAGATTACCGACGAGTTATTGGTGGAGTATGGCTTCTCGCTCGACTCGGTCACCTTTATTGAGCGCCTGAACTACGTAAGCCCCTACGCGCGCGCCACTTACGATTTGGGTTCCTTAGGCGCCGTCGAGTTCGGCTTCAGCTCCGGGGCGCCACCGACAGAACTGCTCAATCGGCGTGAGGAACGCCACGCGGACCTCTCGCAAAATCTGGCCACCTTGGGCATGTTCCCGCGCCTTACCCTGTCCGGCGGTACGGTGCAGCGCCAGCGCACCGAAAATTATGAGCTGGGTTATCACAAGGTGCTGGGCTCGCGCACCGTTTCGTTGGCCATCTATCGGGAGAGCGTCCGCAACGGCGCACTCACCATGGCGGGCGCCGACGGCTTGCTAAGCACCTCCGACTTGCTGCCGGATTTCAATTCCAACAGCTCCGTGTTTAATATTGGCGGTTTTAAGCGCACCGGGTATTCGGGCACCATCACCGAAAAGATCAACGACTCGCTGTCAGCCTCGATCACTGTCGGTAGCGGCGGCGTCCTGCGGACCGAGCAACGCGAACTCGCCATTGTCGACCCCCGCGAGATTCGTGCCGCCTTGCGGCGCGCGCAGCAGATCTACGTCACCATGCGTCTGAATGGCACCATCCCGGTGTCCGGAACCAAGCTGGGCGCCAGCTACCAGTGGACCGACTACCGCTCGTTGACGCCGGGTCACATGTACCTCACTCAGCGGACCTATCCCGAAGCGGGGCTCAACCTGAGTATCCGGCAGCCGATCCCCGGTGTCTTTGGCATGCCGGGCCGCATGGAGATCCACGCCGAGGCGCGCAACATTCTGGCCCAGGGCTACCTGCCCCTCGATACGCCCTTTGGCCGGCGCATGCTCCTAATCCACACGCCCCGCGCGTTACGCGGCGGTTTGAGCTTCTTTTTTTAGCGCCAACCACCAGATCGTGAACCCTACCGAACCCGGCCTTCCGCAAGAATCTGTCTGGGACTATCCTCGCCCACCCCGCTTCGAGCTATGCCCGTACCGCGTGCGCGTCGAGAGCGGCGGCGAAACCATCGCCGACACCCGCCGCGCCTTCCGCCTCCTTGAGACCAGCCACCCCCCCACCTACTATATTCCGCCCGAAGACGTGCGCCTCGATCTTCTCGAGTCCAATCGCCGGCGCAGCTTCTGCGAGTTCAAGGGCGACGCCGGGTACTGGGACCTCACCGTCGGCACTCAGCTCTCCCGCGACGTCGCCTGGAGCTACGCCGCGCCTTCCACCGCTTACGCCCCCCTCGCCAATTACCTCGCCTTCTACCCTAGCCGCGTCGATGCCTGCTACGTGGGCGACGAACGCGTTCAGGCCCAGCCCGGTGACTTCTACGGCGGCTGGATCACCGCCAACCTGGTGGGCCCCTTTAAGGGCAGCCCCGGAACCCGGCACTGGTGATTCCCGCTAAGCTAAAGTCTTGACCGGTAACTTCTCCTTTGACAATACCTACGCCCGCGCGCTCGAGGGCTTTTACGTGTCCGCCCAAGCCGAGCCGGCCCCCGCGCCTCGGCTCGTAAAGCTCAACCTGACCCTGGCCCAGGAACTCGGGCTCGACCCTGCGGCGCTCGATTCGCCCGCCGGCGCCGCCATCTTTGCCGGCAACGTCCTTCCGGAGGGTGCCTTGCCCTTGGCCCAAGCCTATGCCGGCCACCAGTTTGGTGGCTTTGTGCCCCAGTTGGGCGATGGCCGGGCGCTCCTGTTAGGCGAGGTAATCGACTGCCATGGCCAGCGGCGCGACATCCAATTGAAGGGCTCCGGCCGTACCGCCTTCTCGCGCGGCGGCGATGGCAAGGCCGCGCTGGGCCCGGTGCTGCGCGAGTATCTGCTGGGCGAAGCGATGCACGGCCTGGGCATTCCTACCACCCGCGCCTTGGCCGCCGTCACCACCGGAGCGCCGGTTTTTCGGGAGCGGCCCTTGCCCGGCGCCGTGCTCACCCGGGTCGCCGCCAGCCACCTCCGCGTCGGCACTTTCCAGTTCTTCGCCGCCCGCGCCGATCCGGCCAAGGTCCGCCAGTTGGCTGACTATGCCATCGCCCGCCACTATCCGGCTGCCTTGCTCGCCCCCAACCCCTACCTCGCGTTCCTCGAAGCCGTGCGCGATCGCCAAGCCGAGCTGATCGCCCGCTGGATGCACGTGGGCTTCATCCACGGCGTGATGAACACCGACAACATGGGCATCTCCGGCGAAACGATCGATTATGGCCCCTGCGCCTTCCTCGACCATTACCACCCCCAAACCGTCTTCAGCTCCATTGACCGGCAAGGCCGCTACGCCTACGGCCAACAACCGTCGATCGCCCGCTGGAACCTGGCCCGTTTCGCCGAAACCCTCCTGCCCCTGATTCACGAGGACCAGCCCCAAGCCATCGAACTCGCCACCGCCGCCCTCGACCACTTCACCGATCGCTACGACGCCGCCTGGCTCAACGGCATGCGCGCGAAATTCGGACTTCTCGGCGCCCCGAAAACCTCCGACCTCGCCCTCGTGAACGACTTCCTGCAGGCGCTCGAAGACCAGCGGGTCGACTTCACCCTCGCCTTCCGGCACTTGGCGCTGGCGGCGCAAGGGAACGAAGAACCCATCCGTGCACTCTTTCAGCACCCGGCCCCTTACGATCGCTGGGCGGCCGGATGGCTAGCGCGTCTGATGGAGCAATCCGCCCAGGCCATGAACGCTGTCAATCCTGTCTACATCGCCCGCAATCACCAAGTGGAATTGGCCTTGTCAGCGGCCACGGAAAATCAGGATTTCGCGCCCTTCGAGAAACTGCTCACCGTGCTCGCCGCGCCCTTCACTGAACGTCCAGGCCTCGCCGAATATGCGCAGCCCGCCCCCCAGGGTAACGCCGGCTATCAGACCTTCTGCGGCACCTAACTCGAGGTCCGCGAAAACAAGCTCAGTAACCCGCCCCAAGTCGACGATCCCGCGCTCTTCTTCGTCGTCTCCGGATCCTTCTGCTCCAGCCGCTCGCCCAACTGCACCATGGCCTTGCCGAGCGCACTCCCCACCGGAATCGGCTTGCCGTCGATCAGCGCCCGCTGCACCGAGTCATAGTCGCTGGGCAGGACGTGGAATACCTCTTCGTGCAAAGCGGTTTCGATCACTTCTTTACTTAAGCCCACATCCCGGTTGTAGCGATTCACCACCAGCCGGATCTTCGAGCGATCGATCCGGTTCTGATCGAGATAGGAGAGTGCGCGCTGCGATGCCTGCAAAGCTGGCAGTTCATTCGTCGTTACCAGCAGTAACTCATCGCATATCTTCGCCAACGCCAGATTCCACGCCCCATACACGCCGCCCGTATCCAGCACCACAAGGTCGTACATTGTCCGCATAAACTCCACGATCGCCGTTGGGTCCTGCTGATCGCTCCCCGAAGCATCGGCCGAGTTTTCGGGACTCATCAACACATCCAGGCCACCCGTCTGCGTCACCAGCGACTTCCACATCGCCGGATCCAGCTCGTGCGCATGATGTAAGGCATCGGTAAAGCTGTAACTGGGTTTCAGCTTCAGAATAAAAGACAGCGTGCCGGTAAATTGGTCGAGATCGCCCAGCAGGAGCCGCTTCGAAGTTTGCCGCTTAAATTGAAAAGCTAGGTTACTGGCCACCGTGGTTGCGCCACAGGCGCCCTTGGCCGGCATCAAACAATAAACCCGCGATTGGGACCCGTCACCCTTGCCCGCCATCAGTTTCCGGTTCACGCGCTCCACCATTTGGCCGAATTGATCGTCGGTAAACGGTTGGATCAGAAATTCGCTGGCCCCCTGCCGGACGCAGCGCAGAATGATTTCGGGATCGTTACTCGACAGTAAAGCGACCAGCGGAAGCTTGGGGTTCGCGGCGACTAACTCCAATAACGTGCCTAACGCCCGCTCGACATCGGAGCCCACGTCAAGGAAACACACGGTCGGAAAGTGAGTGGTGAGCATTTCGCTCAACGCATGGCCCGGAGGATAAGTGGGCACCTGCAACGCCGCGCCTTGCGGCAACCCCCGTCCCAAAGCCTCTACCAGCGCCCCGGACATCATCTGGTTCGGACAGATGATCAAAGATTTCCAATTGGCCCCAGCGGTCATCGACTTACTTCCATTCTCCACTTACCGGTCGGTTGCAACGTTGGCGCATCGCCCTGGGAAGTAAATCGGCTTCTCGGCGTAAAAACTTAATACAGTACGCCCCGGGTCTTGGGCCTAAAGTTCCACCCTCCTCCGCCGATATACCTCGTGTGGGGTACATACCCCACCAGCGCAGGTAAGAGTTACCCTCAAACCTACGATCCAGAGAAGCCAGGACAATTCTATTGCTGTGCTAATGGGATCGGCTACTCTTCGCCAACGCTGTAGACCAAAAATAAAACAAAAAGTGAAACACCGTAATGAACACCACGAACTGGAATCCCCAAACCCTCTCTCCCTTTGCGTCCGCAAATACCGCAACCTCCACCGCCGTTCAGGCCGGCGCTCCTCCGGCCCTCCTGGGCGAATCCCTGGCCCGCCTGGCCACTCCCACTCCCGATATCGCTGAGTTACTGGTGTGCGACTCGCAACCGGTCACCGCGGCCGGTGTGCGCGCCTTGCTCACCGATGTGCAGCACATCTTCGTTCTCCCCAACTGCGATTCGCTCGCCAGCTGCCGAGTCGCCGTGCGCGATCATGCCCCGAAGATCGTCATGCTCGATAAAGCGCTCGGCATGCAGGCGGTTCTCGAATGGATCTCTGACCTGCGCCTAACCTTCTCTCGCGAAGGCAACCGGCCCCTGCCCGCCGTCGTGGTCTGGGGCGTTTCGATGACCGAAGCCGAAGCCTTGCGCTTTCTCCAAGCCGGCGCTCGCGGCATCGTCCGCAAAACCGCCAGCGCCGAAGTCCTCATCGCCTGCCTCGAGGCGGTCGCGCAGGGCCGCAGTTGGATGGAAGATACGGTCTTTCGCAACTCGCCCACGCCCGAACGCTACCACCGCTCCGAACTTACGCCTCGCGAACAGCAGGTGATGGAGCTCGTGGAGCAGGGCCTCAAGAATCGCGAAATCGCCCGTGAACTAGGCATCCGCCCCGGCACGGTAAAGATCCACCTCAAGCACATCTTCGAAAAGACCGGCGTCCGCGGCCGCTATGGCCTCGCCCTTTCCGGCATGCGCGAAAAAGGAATCCTCGCCGTCGACGCGCACGACGTAGACTAGTTCCCATCGTTCTGGGGCTCCTCCTGAGGGGCCCCTCCCAACCACCTTAGCCATGCGATCAAATCGGCCATGGTATTCTGAGGCCGTGCGTACCCCCTTGTCGGCGCTGGCCTGGCTGGCCCCTCCGTCACTCCTTATCTGGGGGCTCCTGGCGGGAGTTCCCACCAAAGCCCCCGCTCAAACCGCCACGCCGTTGGTCGATATTCTCGCGAGCGAACTCGAGCGCAATTTTGGTGCGCTGAAGGCGAAGGCCGATCCGCCGCCCTACTTCCTCGCCTATGCCGTCACTGAGTCCGAGGCCGAAAGCGTCTCCGCCAGCCTCGGCTCGCTCAACTCGCGCAACCGCAATCAGCGACGCACGCTCGACGTCACGGTCCGCGTGGGCACGCCGCAACTTGATAACTACCGCCGCGTCCGTGGCGACCTGCCCCGCTTCACCGGCGGCGCCGCCATCACGCTCGACGATAGCCCGGACGCCATCAAGCGCCGCCTGTGGTCAGAAACCGACCGCGTCTATCGCCTCGCCTCCCAGCGCCTGCTCAACGTCAAGACCAACCAGCAGGTCCAAGTCGAAACCAAGGACGATTCCGGCGACTTCAGCACCGCCGACAAAATCGTCTCCGTCTCCGCCGTTCCGCTCCTTAAGTTCAAAGGCGACGACTGGCAGGCCAAGCTCCGCAAATGGTCTGCTGACTTCGGCAATAAGCCCGGCATCCTTTCCGCCTCCATTACCGTCGTCGCCCAACGCGAATCGAAAACCTTCGTCAACACCGAAGGCACTAAACTCCAGCACGGCCGCACCTTCGCCCGCCTCATCTTCGGCGCCCAAGCCAAGGCCGCCGACGGCATGGACCTCTCCTCCAGCGAAATCCTCGACGCCGAGGACGCCAACCGCCTGCCTGACGAAAAGATCGTCAAAGCCACCATGGCCAAAGTGGAGCGCGACCTCATCAGTCTCCTCCAAGCCCCCGTCGTTGAGCCTTTCGTCGGCCCCGCCATTCTCTCCGGCCGCGCCTCCGGCGTCTTCTTTCACGAGATCTTCGGCCATCGCATCGAAGGTCACCGCCAGAAGGACGAAAGCGAAGGCCAAACCTTTGCCAAAAGCGTCGGCACCAGGATTCTGCCCGAGTTCCTCTCCGTCACCTTCGACGCCACCAAGCGCTCGCTCGACGGCACCGACCTGAACGGCTGGTACGAATTCGATGACGAAGGCGTCAAGGCCCGGCCCGTCACCATTGTCGACCAGGGCATTCTGCGCGGCTTCCTCCTCTCCCGCTCGCCCCTTACCGGATTTGCGAGTTCGAACGGCCACGGGCGCCGCCAGCCTGGGCAGGAGGTCGTCCCCCGCCAGTCGAACCTGATTGTCAGTTCCTCGAACAAAGTCTCCAGCGACGCCCTCCGCGCCCTCCTGCTGGCCGAAGTGAAAAAACAAAACAAGCCCTACGGACTCTACTTCGAAAAAGTCGACTCCGGCTACACCACCACCGGGCGGCGCGGACTGCAGGCCTTCACCGTCATTCCGCAAATCGTCTACCGCATCTACGCCGATGGCCGCCCCGACGAACTCGTCCGCGGCGCCGATATCGTCGGTACCCCGCTCGCCGCCTTCGCCAAAATTGCCGCTACTTCGGACAAAACGGAGATCTTCAACGGCGTTTGCGGCGCCGAATCCGGCAACGTGCCCGTCTCGGCCACCTCGCCCGCCATCTTCGTCAGCGAAGTGGAAATCCAGAAAAAAGAACGCTCGCAGGACCGGCCACCCATCCTGCCCGCACCCACCGTTACGGGAGGTCGCCCATGAAGCCCCTCTTGGCTCTGCTCCTCGGCCCCCTACTCCTGGCTCCCCTACTCAAGGCTCAAAGTGCCGACCCCATCCTGCGCGTCCTCACCTCTGAGATGGAGCGCTCGCGCGGTCTCCGCATCGCTGGCGGCGCCGACATCCCCTACTACTTTGAATACAGCATTGACGACATCCGCTCCTACACCGTCAATGCCACCTTGGGCGGCGTGATCGATGAAAACCGCAACCGCCTCCGCGTGCCCCAGGTCCGCGTCCGCGTCGGCGACTACGCCTTCGATAATTCGAACTTCGTCCTCTCCGACGGCAACTTCGCCGCCCGCTACGATACCGGACTCCTCCCCCAGGACGACAACCCCCTCGCCCTCCGCCAACAACTCTGGCTGATGACCGATCGCACGTTCAAGAACGCTCTCGAAAGCATCGGCCGGAAGCGCGCCGCCATGCGCAGCGTCACCGCCGCACCCGAGCCCTTGCCCGATTTCTGGAAGGCCGCGCCCGTCAAGCTCAATGTCAACTCCACCGCCCAGGCCCTCGATGAGGCCGCCTGGAAGAAGCGCGTCGTCGCCGCTTCGGCCCGCTTTAGCGCCTTCCCCGCCGTGCTCACCTCGTCGGTCGAGCTCGAGAGCATCGTCAACACCTCTTACTTTGTGAACTCCGAAGGCACCGAACTCAAGTACCCCGACAACATCCACTACATCCGCGTGAAGGCCTCCGGGCTCGCCCCCGATGGCTCCACCATTCGCGACCACCGCGTCTTCCACGCCATCGACGCCCAGCGCCTGCCCACCGATGCCGAACTCAATAAAGCTGTCGACGAAGTCGGCCGCCACGTCGTCCAACTCGCCGCCGCCCCCTTG
Organism: Bryobacterales bacterium; assembly: GCA_038215525.1. Lineage (GTDB taxonomy): Bacteria > Acidobacteriota > Terriglobia > Bryobacterales > Bryobacteraceae > JALHNI01. Next base: position 3,130 of record JBBQQS010000006.1, on the reverse strand, counting down.
GGCGATATCTACGCCGGCCCCATTCTTTTCGAAGGCGTCGCCGGCGGTCAGCTCATCGGCGAGCTCCTCGGTTCGCAGCTCAATCTGCCGCGCCGTCCGGTCGGCAATGCCGGCCAAAACAGCCGCTTCACCGCGTCCGATCTCGAAGGCCGCCTCGGTTCCCGCATTCTGCCCTCCGCCTTCACCCTCGTCGACGATCCCACCCAATCCGAATTCCGCGGCCAGCCGCTCCTCGGCTCCTATGCCGTCGATGGCGAAGGTGTGGTGCCCAAGCCCGTCACCGTCATTGAAAATGGCGTCTTCAAAACGCCCCTCCTCTCCCGTCAGCCCATTCCCGGCTTCACCGCCTCCAACGGCCGCGGACGCCTGCCCGGCAGCTATGGCCACCGGCTCGCCGTCATGAGCAACCTCTTCGTCAAATCCATCGAAACCGTCAGCGCCGAAGACTTGAAGAAGCGCCTGCTCGACCTGGTGAAGCAACGCAACAAACCCTACGGCATCCTGGTGCGCCAGATGGATTACCCCTCCTCCGCCGGCGGCGACGAGTTGCGCCGCCTCGCCGTCAGCCTAGGCAATAGCGCCAACGGCACCGTCCTCAGTTCGCCTCTCCTGGCTTACCGCATCTACCCCGACGGCAAAGAAGAGCTCATCCGCGGCGTCCGTTTCCGCGGGCTGAACCTCCGTTCGCTCAAGGACATCCTTCTCGCCTCTATTGACCTTTACCAATTCGATTTCATCGGCAACCGCGGGCCCTTCTCCCTGATGGGCATCGGCGGCTACGTCTATCCGGCCTCCGTCGTCTCCCCTGCGCTGCTCTTCGAAGACCTTGAAATTGAACGACCGGCCGTCGAAGTGCCCCCGCCCCCCATCGTTCCGCCGCCTGCGCTCTCCACCGCCCAGGCGCCATAAACTACCTTGAGCATCATCAGCCGCGCCGTTTTTCGCGAAGTTGCTACCAGCGCCCTGCTCGGCACGGTGCTCTTTACGTTCATCCTGTTTCTGCGCAGCTTATCCAAGCTCGCCGAACAACTTGTGCGCGGCGCGGCGTCGCCCGAAACGGTCGCCTATCTCTCCGGCCTGGTCTTCGTGCCGACCCTCACCTTTGCCGTCCCGGTCGGCGTCCTCGTCGGCATTTTGATCGGCCTCAGCCGCCAATCGAGCGACAACGAGATCACCGCCCTGCGTGCCTCCGGCGTCCCCGCACGCCGCCTGATGTGGCCCGTTATGGGCTTCGCTTTCCTGGGCTTTCTCCTCGCCGGCGCCGCCAGCCTTTGGTTGACGCCTTGGTCGATTCGCGAGACCGGCCGCATCGTCAATGAACTCGCCGCCGTCCAGCTCACCGCCGAAATTCAGGAACGCGTCTTTGACGAACAGTTCCCCAACCTGATCCTTTACGTCGGTGGCGTCGACCCCGGCCCCGTCGTCCGCTGGCGCAACGTCTTCATGGCCGACACCACGCCCTCTGAGCAGCGCCCCGGCAGCATTCGCCAACAAGCCGTCGGTCCCCGGGTCACCTTCGCTGAAGAAGCCATCGCCGTCGCCGACCCCAAAAGCCATCGCATCCAACTTTCGCTGCGCAACGCCCGCTCCCACGAACTCGGTAAAGATCCTACCGACGACATGAACTCCGCCTTTCCCTCCGGAGATCAGGCGCTCGAGGCCAAAAAGCCCACCGAGCGCACCGTCCGCCCCTATCCCGAAATGGACTCGCTGCCCCTCGCCCGCCTCGCCTACGCCCCAGGCCCCCGCAACCTCGATGCCCTCATCGAGTTCCACCAACGCCTCGCCCTGCCCCTCGCCTGCTTCCTGCTCGCCATGGTCGGCCTCCCGCTCGGCATCTCCCAGCGCAAAGCCGGCAAAAGCGTCTCCTTCGTCCTTACCGTGCTGCTCGCCTTCATCTACTACATGGGCTTCATCAGCCTCGTCGGCCTGGCCCGCCAAGGCACTTTGCCGGTTGAACTCGCCGTCTGGCTCCCCAACCTCCTTTTCGGCCTCGCCGGACTCATCCTCATCATTCGCCTCGAACTCCCCGGCGACTTTGACCTCATCGGACTCATCTCCGGCCGCCTCCGGGACGCCTTTTCCTCGCTCGCCCAACGCTTCGAAAGCACCACCGAGCGAGGCAGTCCGCGTACCAGCGGTCGCCGTTGGGCCCTCCTGCCCCAACTCATCGACACCTACGTCCTCAACACTTTTCTCTTTTACTTCGGCCTGCTCTTGCTCGCCTGCGTCCTTCTCACCGAGGTATTTACTTTCTTCGAGTTACTCGGCGACATCGTCAGAAACCACATCGCGATGTCCCGCGTCGTCACTTACCTCTATTTCCTCATCCCCAAATTCATTTACGATTTCACCCCCGTCAGCGTCCTGGTCGCCGTCTTAGTCACCTTTGGCGTGCTAAGTAAGAACAATGAAGTCACCGCCTTCAAGGCCTGTGGGGTCAGCCTCTACCGCTTGGTCGCCCCGGTCATCGCCGCCAGCGGCGTCTTAAGCGGCGCGCTCTTCGCCTTCGACTACTACTACGTCCCCGATGCCAACCGCAAACAGGACGCCATTCGTAACGAGATCAAAGGCAACGCCCCCCAAAGCTTACACCGCCCCGACCGCAAGTACATCTACGGCCAAGGCTCCCGCATTTACTACTACCGCTACTTCGATCCCGCCGACAGCGTGATGCTCGATGTCAACGTCTACGAGATCGACCCTAAGCGCTTCCACCTCGAGCATGTCATTACCGCCGAGCGCGCTCGCTGGGAGCCTTCCATCAAAACCTGGGTCTTCCAGAACGGCTACCGCCGTACCTTCGATGGCGTTCGCGTCAAGAAATTCGATGACTTCCGTGGCGAGGTCGCCAGCTACGCCCACTTAAACGAACCGCCCACTTACTTCCTTAAGGAAGTAAAACTCTCGAGCCAAATGAATTTCCACGAGCTCCAGAAATACATGGGCGAGTTACAACAAAGCGGTTTCGACACCACGCGCCTGCAGGTCCAATATCACAGTAAGTTCTCGGTGCCTTTGTTTGCCCTTATCATGGCCCTCATCGCCGCCCCCTTCGGCTTCCTGGCGGGCAACCGCGGCGCCATGACCGGTATCGGCGTCAGCCTCGGCATCGGCATCGCCTACCTCA
>JBBQQS010000005.1:0-29613 GCA_038215525.1 Bryobacterales bacterium | reverse complement strand
TGCTGCACCACGGCCACGTGCTCAAGTGCGGTCCCCGCAGCTGGCGGACCAAGTCCGCGACCATGATCCCGGTGGCGGACTGAACCATGGGGAGAACCGGTGGAAATCGCGCCGTGGAAAGCCCGGAAAACCAAAAACCGGTTTCCCGCCCTTCCCCCCGCGCTTGGAAATCGCTGGCGCGATTCCCACATTCCCACCGGTTCGGCGACGAATCTCCCTCTTTCCGAACCTCCGAACGGAACACTTGCGCCCTGCGGGCGCCCGCGAGGAAAGTCTTGCTGGACGGGGTCGGGCTGGGTTATAACTACGGTAGTCCTGCCGCTCCTATGGCCGGTTTTGAAGTGACCACGTATGGCCGGTTTTGGGGTGACCACCGAGGCCGCGACGATCAGTTGTGGCGGTTCTCCACCCAAAGCTACCGTCGAGGAGGTCAAAGCAGCACAAACAGCAAGCGCAAGCGATAGCGAAGTTGGCAATTTGTTTGATTCGGCCAAAGCGGGTAATAAGCCCGCAGTCCAGAGGCTCAAGGTGCTTGCGAATGCCGGAAATGCTGACGCACAGAATTGCTTGGGCGTTATGTACTACTTGGGCAAGGGTGTGCCGAAAGATGAGGTGCAGTCGGTTTACTGGACTCGCAAGGCGGCTGAGCAGGGAAATGCTAACGCACAGAGCAATGTGGGCGGTATGTACATAGCGGGCTATGGTGTGCCGAAAGATCCGGTGCAGTGGGTTTACTGGAATCGCAAGGCGGCTGAGCAGGGACATGCTGGCGCACAGTTTTCCTTTTACTATTCCTACTACTTGGGCAAGGGTGTGCCAAGGGATGTCGTCAAGGCTTACATGTGGAGCAACCTAGCAGCCGCCAATGGTAATAATGAGGCAAGGTTGAAAAGAGAAGAGCTGGAAAAACAGATGACGAGAGAGCAAATCGCAGAGGCTCAGAGATTGAGCCGCGAGTGGAAGCCCCAGAAGTAGAGTTTTGTCGTTCGTCTTCCTGTTCCATGACAGACACGATAGACGACACGATAGACAGACATACATAAATTCCCGCTAAGGTCATCTTTCTAAATGGCTTAGATTCTGTCTTAAGCCATGTCCGACTTCGGTGTCTGATATGTCTAAAATCCAATCAATACTCATCGGAAAACCGACTTTTCATCAAACCGTGCAAATTGACTTCTGAATTTAACTCACATGTTTCTTTTTTGGGGCCGCAAACATGCCTAGAATCGATTTTCCCGACCATGCCTATATCTCTTTGTCGATCCAAGGAAGGGCCGTTTAAGCCCAAAATCCGAAATTGTGGGGTCATGGCAGCGCGCGCAGCCTACTGTCAGCCCCAGTAAGCGTACGTTATATTCGGTTTTCTGAGGGAACCCCGAAGTTATTCTTGACGCGTGTTGAATCCCGTCGAAATGACTGTATCTCGGAAGGTGGACGGTCTGAATAGTCCCGCCTTTAATTTCGACCAGATTTTCACAAGGCAAGTTTCCCCTCCTCCAATGATTTTATCCTCCGACTGCCCAGACTCCAGCCTTTGCTCGACTAGGGAACCCAAGTGAGCTTCCCGGCTCTTTCCGGTCTAAGTCTGGGGCATGCCGTGCCGCCAAATCGCTCAGTGCTTTCTTCACAAAGTCTTCAGATCCCAACGGTTTGCCGGAATATGTCGCCGACTTCAACCGCTTGTGCTGGCCCTCATCTCCAGGACTCGCCAGCAATTCTTCCCAGGGCTTCGCCCCACCTGAGGAGATCCAAAATTGCATGTCCAGCAAGTGCGAAGTGTCTTTTCCACTCAAATGCGCAGCAGCACTGGACCAGCGAAACTCCGCCGCTGCCGGTACTAAGCCGGCCCTGACCGGATTCAATTCCACACAACGGATTGCGCTCCACAAATGAGTCTCTTCCATCGCGCAAGAATAGAATCGATTCTGCCACAAATGGCCGCTACGGACTCGCCGCGCGTTCGAGTATTGCGAGTATCTGCCATGCGTGCGGCGCAAGCAGACTGCAAGAGAGTCCTCCTCTTCAGGCACCGCTATCAGGTGGATGTGGTTGCTCATCAAGCAGTAAGCCAGAATGCGGACCCCGGCCTGATCGCTATACTCCTTCAATAAATCCAAGTAGACACGGCGGTCTCGCTGCGTGTGAAAGACGATTTGTCGATCCGTCCCACGCTGAGTTACGTGATGGGGAAATCCGGGCAATACGCGCCGGGCACTTCGAGGCATTCTCTTGTAGAGTAGGTGCCGAATGGCATTTTTCTCATGGTTTTTGCGGGCGGTACACTTCAGTCTGTCCCCTTGTACCACGGGAGGACCCGTCGACTTTGAAACGGCAGAGTTCTCGCATCTTGACAGCGGGTTGCTGACGTCTCATACCGTCGTGTTGAATTTGCTCACGCTGGCCCGGCAGATCGGAGCGATGCCGGAAGTTGGTAGCTTCGGCGACCGGATGGGTGTATGGCTTCAGCACCTCGCGGTCTGGAGAGGGCAAAAAGGCGGGTGAGAGAGAATAGGCAGCCTTAGACGCGCAGAGATCACTGCTCCGGATCAGCAAGTCCTCTTGATCCAGTCAATATGTCCGCCAGCATGATCTCGCGCATTTTTTCCGGCTCCTCGAACAAGGGGCTGTGGGCAGACTGGTTGAATGTGTAGAAGCCCTTGACTGGGGCATCTAACCGCTCATAATATGACTTGGTAAGTGGGTAGGAAACCGTGTAGTCGTACTTTCCATGGAAGAAGTAGGCCGGCACTTCCAGCGCGGTGATCAGTTTTGTCAAATCTATGGAGATGACCTTGTCCCACAGCATTGCATCGGACGAGAACTTGCCTCTCCAAATATTCAGTTTTTCTCTTAAAGTGTAGTCCGGGCACAGCAACGACGCCAGGAATACCCCCTTCATCACTGACTTCATGCCACGCATCGTGCCGACTCCCAACTCATGCATCGCCTTGTCACGCAACCTCATGTATTGGGCAGGTAGTGGGGCCGTCATTGTAGGGGGGGCAGCTTCCAACCGCCGCACCATGCTGACGTTTCCAGCTTCGCGGTAACGGCCCACCATGTATTCATAGGCCAACATCTCTGACTCGAGCTGATAGGTTATTTGCCCTACGCCAATGTAGGCGCAGTACAATTCTGGTGCCCTTGCAGCGGCTTGTATGCCAACGATGCTTCCGCCCGAGTGGGCCATCAGGTAAATCTTGTCCTTGTGGAAGCGCGTCCGAAGGTAGTTTGACACCGCCAAGGTGTCAGAAATGTACTGTTCGATTGACAAAACATCCTGCTGTGCTTTGGAATCGTACGATAGTCCCGCACCACGGCGGTCCCACCAGACGACTGTCATATAATCTTCTAGACGAGTAGGGTAATTCTTGGTCAGAAAGTACTCTGGCATTCCAGTGCCACCGTGAAGAAACAGCAGCACCGGATTCGAAGGATTCCTGCTCTTGATGAACATTCCTTGTTGCGAGCCGTTGATCTCAACGTGGATCTTTTCAGAGATGCTACCTACCAACGGCTTGCCGCTCTCGTCGAGAAGAGGTTTGGTGGATCCCGGACTCAAGAAGAGCAAGACGCCGACAAGAACGAGCAGCGAGATAAGCAAAAAAGCCATAACAGTCAAAGCCACACGCCCCGCCCTAAGTGCGAATGATCTAATCGACGGCCCACAAAATTTGCCATCTGTCATTGCAGTTCCTTCTATTGTTGGTGCCGCTTGGCTGTGTATCCGAGAGTCTCTCTATAGTACCCACGCCGTGCTCGGCGATTCGCCAGGGCACCCGTGGTGAAAGGCGACGAGGAGTTCGGGGAAGGTGGACGGTCTGAATAGTCCCGCCTGCAATTTCGACCAGATTTTCACAAGGCAAGTTTCCCCTCCTCCAATGATGGCTTTATGGGCTCGTCGGACCGACCCTAGGGAAGTTTTCGGAAGTTTTCGAGGAGGGGGATGGCTGTGGCTTGCATCAGCATGTATACTAGGAGGAGAGTGATGCCCAGTGGAGTCGGCGCAAAGCCGACTTTTTTATTGGAGCACGCTCAATTTGAGCCGAAGTTAAGGATTGAGGAACAGTTGATTCTCCTGCAAAATCAACGATTTATCCAGGTCGCCGGTCCCGCTCGGGCCGAGCCGACCTCCTGCTTGGGGCACCTCCGGGCTTAAGCCGCCCGTTCCTTCCGGCTCGTTCCCGTTTTTCCAACGAAAGTGCATTTGTGAATTCGTGAGGGCAATTCTATGGCCAGCATTTACCAGTCAATTGAAATCTTAAGTAAAGAGAAGGGCATCGACCGCCAGATCATTCTGGATGCGGTGAAAGATGCGATGGTGCTGGCGGCCAAGAAACACTTCAAGACCAACGAAGAGCTGGAAGCCGAATTTGACCCGAAGTCCGGCGCGGTGCAAATCTTCCTGGTGAAAAAAGTAGTCGAGACGGTCGAAGACGCAATAAACGAGCTTAGTCTCGACCAGGCGAAGAAATTCGACAAGAACGCCGCGCTCGATACCACCATCCGGATCGCCAAACCCACCGAAGCCCTGGGCCGCATCGCGGCTCAGATGGCCAAGCAGGTGATTCTGCAGAAGGTGCGGGAGGCTGAACGGGAGAATGTCTACGTCGAATTCGCTGACCGCGTGGGCGAATTGGTGAATTGTGTGGTGAAGCGCATCGAGGGTCCGGACCTGGTGGTAGACATGGGCAAGACCGAAGCGCGCATCCCTAAGAAGGAACAATCGCGACTCGAGAGCTTTTCGGTGGGCGAGCGGATCCGCGCCGTCATCAAGGCTGTGGATAAGACCGGTAAGAACGCCGGTGTGTTGATTTCGCGGGCCGACGCCACCTTGGTGCAGCGTTTGTTCGAGCAGGAAGTGCCCGAAATCTATGACGGCACGGTGGTGATTCGAGCCTGTGCACGCGAAGCCGGTGAGCGCACCAAGATCGCCGTCCAATCCCGCGACCGGGACGTCGATTCGGTGGGAGCTTGCGTGGGCATGAAGGGCATGCGCGTGCAGTCGATCATCCGCGAACTGCGCGGCGAGAAGATCGACATCATCGAATACAGCGAAGAGCCGGTTACCTTTGCCACGCACGCGCTCAGCCCGGCGAAGATTAGCCGCGTGAACTTGGTGGATGTCGAGAATAGGCATATGGAAGTGATTGTCGATGACACCCAGTTGTCATTGGCGATCGGCAAGCGGGGGCAAAACGTCCGTTTGGCAGCCAAATTGCTTGGCTGGAAGATCGACATTAAGAGCGAAGAAGAGAAGCGCCAGGAGGCCGAAAACGCGCTCAACGCCATTACGATCTCCGGTGCGCCGATCTCGGTACTGTTGGACCACGGATTGACCGAGGGTTTGGTGGAGAGTTTAATGGCCAGCGGCGTGCCGACCGTGGAACGGTTGGGTTCGATGACCCCGGAAGAGTTGTTGGCAATTGAGGGCGTCGACCAGGAGGGGCTCGAGAAGATCGGCTCTTCGGTGAACGGCTACTACAGCCAATACGATCAGGCGCCAGAGCCGGAACCTGGGCCAGAACCAGAACCGCAACCCGAGCCGGCGGACGAAACGCCGGCAGCGCCGGTGGCGTCAGAGTCAGAAAGCCCCACAGAGGGTTCTGGGGACGCAGGTCCTCCAACGGCGGAAGTGACCGTCGCAGAGACTGAACCGGCCCCCCCTGTGGCCGAATCGGTCGAAGTGGCGGAAGTTGAATCTGCTACCATAAAAAACGCTGAAACAGAACCGATTAGCTGAAATTCAGCTTCGGTTGCCGGTGTAGCCAAAGATGGCGAGAGGACAGTGAGAGCGGGCCGTAATAAGCCCGCGATGCTATGAGTACGATTCGCATAAATGAACTCGCGCGCGAACTTGAGGTGCCATCGCGCACCATTATCGAGTCGCTGGGCGAGTTCGGCGTCGCTGACAAAAAGACTCACTCGAGCGCGATCGAACCCGATCTCGCCGGGAAGATCCGTGCCTATTTCGCTGAAGGGTTGGACGCTCGCCGCGAGGCGGCGGGAAGCCGCCCTGACCTGGAACTCCACCACTCTGAGGCTGAACACGAACCAGAGGCGGTTCCGAAATCGGAAATGCCGCTGATGAAAGCTGAGTCAGCCAAACCCGAAGCTCCGAAGCCTGAAGTGACAAAGCCTGAATCTGTGAAGCCAGAACCGCCGAAAGCCAGCCCTCCGTCTCCGCCCCTCGCGACCGGAGTGCCCTCGATACCCGTGCCGCCCATGCGCTCATCCATGCCGGTCCGGCCGCCTTTGTCGGGCGGCGCGCCGTCGATTCCCATACCGCGCATCACACCGCCTCCCAGCGCGGCTGCGCCCGCGTCAACGGTGCCGCCGCCAACCGCCACGGCGGCTCCTGCCCCGGCGCCTCCTTCCCCGGCCCCGCCGCAACCTGGACCGGCCGCGCCCCAAGCGCCAGCGATGCCGCAAGCGCCCCGCTCGGCAGCTCCCAGCTTGCCCGGTGCCCCGCAGCGTCCCATGGAAGCCGCGCCGCCGATGGCGAGAGCGCCCCATGAAAGACCGCCCTTGCCCCGGCCGCCCGAGCGTCCTCCGCAAGATCGAATCGGCGGCGTAGGTCGTCCTGCGGGGCCTATGTCGCGGCCGATTCCGCAAGGCCCCGGCTCCTTAGGGCAACCCGGTGCCGCGCCGCAAGGCGGGTCCCATGGGCCTCGGGCGCCATTGCCGCCCGAAACTCCTCGGCCCTCCGTCGCGCAGAGCTCGCCGGGTGCCCCTCGCCCGTTGGGTGCGCCTCGCCCGTCGGCGGCTCCCGGAGCGCCCGCGATTCCGCGGCCCCCGATTCGTCAGAATCAGCCGCAACAGCCGTATCGGCCACCCACCGCGCCGTCAATCCCCCGGCCGCCGATCGGTGGTCCTCCTTCTCAGCAGTCCCACGGTGGTGCACCTGGCCAGTCGAGCCCGGCCCCGGCTTCGCCTCCCGCGCCTTACCCTGGCCAACAGTCTTCGAGCCAACAGCAGAACCGTCCGCTGGCTGGGCAGCCAGCGGCGCGACCCGTGGTGCCGCCGCGCCCAGATATTCTCGCTCGACTACAGCAACAGAGCCAGCCGAAGGCCGCGCCCGGTGCGCCCGCTTTCCGGCCCCCGCCGTCCGCACCTCGTCCGTCGGCGCCTACGCCGGGGCAACCGATTTATCGTGGCCCTTTCCGTCCCGGTCAGGGGATGCCACAGCGTCCCGGTGCGCCGGGGATGGGTGGTCAGCCCGGTCCGGGTCAGCCGTTAGGTCCTGGTGGTCGTCCGATGATGCGGCGTCCGCTGCATCCCACCACTCCTCTGCGTCCGGAAACGGCCGTTGCCGCCCCTACCGAAGCCGGCCGTCGTCACGCCACTAAGCCGACGACGCGCAAGCAGCAACAGAAGGAAGAGCAGGAAGGCCGGCTTCAGTTCCGTGCCAAGCGCGAGGAAGCCATTGTCGCCACAAACTCGGAAATTACGATTTCCGAAGGGATTACCGTCAAGGGCATTTCCGAAAAATTGGGCGTGAAGACGGCGCTGGTGATTCGCAAGCTGGTGGACATGAAGATCTTCGCCACCATCAACCAGCCGTTGGACTTGAAGGTAGCCGAAGATTTGGCCGCCGCGTTCAAGTCGCAAGCCACGCGCATGAGCTACGAGGAAGAGGCGACCTTCAACGAAGAGATCATCGAAGCCACCTCAGACTTACAGACGCGTCCGCCAGTGGTGACGATCATGGGCCACGTCGACCATGGCAAAACGTCGCTGCTCGACGCCATACGCACGGCCAATGTCGCCTCGCGCGAAGCGGGTGGCATTACGCAGCACATTGGCGCCTATCAGGTGGAAAAAAACGGGCAGAAGATTACGTTCATCGATACGCCGGGCCACGAGGCCTTCACCCGGATGCGCGCCCGCGGCGCGAAGGTGACGGACATCGTGATTCTGGTGGTGGCGGCGGACGACGGTGTGATGCCGCAGACGCTCGAAGCGATCGACCACGCCAGGGCGGCCAAGGTGCCGCTCATCGTGGCGATCAACAAGATCGACAAGCCGGATTCTACGCCGGACCGGATCAAACAACAATTGAACGATCGCGGTTTGCTGGCTACCGATTGGGGCGGCGACGTCGAAATGATTCCTGTTTCGGCCAAGACCCAAGAAGGCATCAACAACCTGCTCGAAACCATCCTGCTGGTGGCGGAAATCGGCAATTATAAAGCCAATCCGAACCGTTCTGCCTTGGCGACGGTGCTCGAAGCGCAGCTCGACCGGGGTCGCGGCCCGGTCGCGACCGTTCTGGTGCGCAACGGTACGCTGCGGGTGGGCGATTACTTCATCTGCGGCTCGGTGTTTGGCAAGGTGCGTGCGCTTTACGGCGATCGCGGCGAGCAGATCAAAGAGGCAGAGCCGTCGAAGCCCGTAGAGGTGCTAGGCCTTGAAGAGTTGCCCGACGTGGGCGACGCCTTCCAGGTGGTTACCGATACGTCGAAGGCCAAGCAGATCGTGGTGTTCCGGGAATCGAAGGCCCGCGATATCGATATGGCGCGCCGCAAGCGCCTGTCGCTCGAACAGTTCCATCGCCAGATGAAAGAAGGCGACGGCAAGGAACTCAACCTCATTATCAAAGCCGATGTAGGCGGCTCCGCGGAAGTGCTGGGCGATACGCTCAGCAAGCTATCGAACGAGCAGGTTTCGATTCGTGTCATCCACACCGGCGTGGGCGCGATCACCGAGACCGACGTCTTGCTCGCCACCGCTTCGAACGGTATCATCATCGGCTTCAACGTCCGGCCGGAAAAAACGGCCAAAACGCTCGCAGACAAAGAGAAGATCGATATCCGGCAGCACTCGATTATTTACGAGGTGGTGGATGAGATCAAGCGAGCCATGACCGGCATGCTGGAGCCGATCATCCGCGAAACGTACCAAGGCAAAGTGGAGATCCGAGAGGTCTTCAAGATTACGAAGGTGGGCCAAGTGGCCGGCAGCTTTGTACAGGAAGGCTTTATTACGCGCAATAGCGAAGTTCGCGTGCTGCGCGACAATGTCGTGGTGCACACCGGTAAGATTGAGAGCTTGAAACGCTTCAAGAACGATGTCCCCGAAGTGAAGCAGGGCTTTGAGTGCGGTATTTCGATGGCCAATTACAAGGATGTGAAGGCCGGCGATATTCTCGAAGCCTTCATTACCGAGAAAGTGGCTGCGGTCCTCTTCAGCTAAGTTCGATTGTTTTTAGAAAGCCCGCTTGCTCTTCGGAGTGAGCGGGCTTTTTAGCGCTTTCGGAAGATGAACAGGCGGCTGGGCGTGTCTTCAGGGAGAAGATAAAGCCGGCCGTTCCGCAGCGTCATCCCTTCGTGGGTATAAGTAAGGCCGCGGTCGGTTTGGCCGGCGGTGAGGCGTTTCTTCAGATGGAAGTCGCGAAGGTCGAGCCAGTCGACGGCGCCTGATTGTTTCGACTGGTTGCCGGAGCCGAGTAAGTCGCCGCCGATGATCTTCAGGTCCTGATAGCTGGTACGGGCCGGATTGTTAGTTTTCGATATTTCTTCACCTTTTCGGGTCCAGCGATACAGTAACTTACTATCCCAATTCCCGCCGACGAGTCCGCCTCTGCCGGCGGCGATGCAACCGATGTGGTCGTTGACGGCGAAAGACTCAAGCAGTTGCAGGGTCGTTTTGTCGCGTCGCTGGACGGTGGTGGGGCCGTCGCGGTCGTATTCGGCGACCGGGATCCAAATCGAGTCTCCGTCGAGCGTAATGCCGCCCGGATGGAATCTCTTGCCCTCCTGCACTTCTACTTGGTGCAGTAAGCGGCCGGAGGCGACGTCGAAGCGGGAGAGATAGCCTTTGCCGGCGCGGGCGTCAACAGAAGAGACCCAGAGGAAGCCCCGCTCAACGTCGATGCCTTGGGCGTGATGCAGGTCGGCCTGGAGGCTTACGGGCGGACTGGCTCTCCACGTGTCGAGTCGTTGTTCGTCCACCAGAGCGAGCGCGAGTAGGGCGAAGAGCATAGGCCATTATACGTTGCTAACCGTGGGGCGCGGTCGCAATCTAAACGAGGGAATGGAAGATAGCCTGGCGGTCGCCTTGGCGAAAGGCGGCGACGGTGACGCCTATCGCCTGTTGGTGGAGCGGTACAGCCGAGGTGTCTTCCGACTCGCCTATCGCATGATGGGCAACGAACAAGATGCCGAAGACGTGGTGCAGGAGACATTTTTGCGAGCTTACCGCCATTTAGGCCGTTGGGATGGCCGTTCCAGTTTCGAGACGTGGATCTATCGCATCGCTGCGAATTACTCGCTCGACTTACTACGGGTGCGCAAGCGGACGAGCGTTACTTCCGCCGAGGGCGATCACCCTTGCTTTGGCCCCGGGCCGGATCGACTACTCCACAGCCGCGAAGTGCAGCGCCAAGTGGCCGCTACTTTGGAGACTTGCTCCGAAATGGAGCGGACGGCGTTTGTCCTGCGGCACTTCGAAGGGCAATCGATCGAAGAGATCGGCGTCGCGTTAGGAGTTTCGGCGAACTCGACGAAGCAAAGCATCTTTCGCGCAGTGCATAAATTGCGGCGGGCGCTGGAGCCTTTGGTGAACCACCCATGATCGATCATCCGAACGAAGAACAATTGGTGCTGTATTATTACGGCGAGTCAGCCGAGTCGGCAGAGCATCTGGCGGCTTGTGAGAATTGCCGGGAGAGCTATCAGGCATTGCAGCGGGTGCTGAATACGGTGGATAGCTTTCCCGTACCGGAGCGGGAGGAAGGCTATGAAGCGCGGGTTTGGGATGAACTTAAAGGCCAGTTACAGCCGCTGCGGCCTTGGTATCGCCGATGGCCCACTTGGCGCCCGGTGGCGATGGCCACGGCGATGGCGGCCATGTTACTCGCTGCCTTCTTTGCGGGGCGAACCACGAAGCGGCCGGCACTCGCAGAAACGGTGCAGTTAAGGGAGCGCGTGTTACTGGTCGCGTTGGGGGCGCATCTTGAAAGAACGCGCATGTGGTTAGTAGAGTTTTCGAACGCACGGCCGCGGGATGGACGACTGGATATCGGTTGGGAGCAGGGGGTGGCGGAGAGCTTGCTGGAGGAGAATCGGCTCTATCGGCAAACTGCGGCGAGCAATGGCGACTATGCAGTGACGGCGTTATTAGAAGAGTTAGAGCGGGTCATGGTCGAGGTCGCGCACAGTCCGACCTCTATGCCGGAGCGCCAATGGGAAGAGTTACGTCAGCGGATTGAAGAGCGCAGTCTGTTGTTTAAAGTAAATGTGTTTCGCTCGCAGTTCGAGAACCGGGAAGCTGGGCGATCGACAACTTTGTAAGTGGAGGGATCATGAAGCACTTACCTATCTCTGTTCTGTTGGCTTGGTCCTTGGCGGCACAACCCAAGGCCGAAGTGCGGGTGAACGTCGACTTAGGCCTAGCCGCAATGGCGCAGGCGGTGGTGAATAAGTCGGAGATCAGCCGCCAGGTTTCAGAAGATGTGCGGCGGACGATGGAAGACGCCAGAAGATCCGTGGAGCGCTTCCGGTACGACCGCAAAGATTCCTATGCCGATGGAACGCGGGCTCTCGATAGTCGCGACTACGATCGAGCCGTGGTTAGCTTCGATCGGGTCATCTCGGCCAAGTCGCCGCGCACCGAAGGTGCCTACTACTGGAAGGCTTATGCTCTGCATAAGCTGGGCAAACGCGACGAAGCCATAGCCGCGCTCGCCGAACTCGCCCAGCAGTACCCACAGAGCCGCTGGCTGAACGATGCCCGGGCCTTAACGGCAGAAGTGAAGCAGGCCGCCGGCCAGGGCGTGTCACCCGAAAACCAGAGCGATGAGGATCTGAAGCTCTATGCCATCAATGGGCTGGTAAACTCTGACCCGGATCGCGCTGTCCCCCTATTGCAAAAGCTACTCGCCGAAGCCAGGACCTCACCCCGGCTCAAGCAGCGGGCCTTGTTCGTCCTGGCGCAGAGTTCGAGCGAAGCGGCGCGTACGACGGTAAGCCTATACGCGCGCAATGGCTCAAACCCTGACTTACAACTCCACGCGGTCGAGTTTCTGGGAGCTTTTCGCAACAAGGAGAGCCAACAAACGCTCGCCGAGATCTACGGAAGCACCGCCGACGTAATCATCAAGCGAGCCGTGTTGCGTGGCTTTCTAGTTTCGAAGGATAGTGAGCACTTGTTTTCCGTAGCAAAAAGCGAGACGAATGCCGAGTTACGCCGCGAGGCCATCGACTTGCTGGGTTCACTGCCGTCCGGCAACGAGTTAGCCCACTTGTTTGCGGCTGAGAGTAACTTCGAGTGGAAAGAACGGATTCTACGGGCGATGTCTCGCAGTCACCACGCGGCGAAGCTACTGGAAGTGGCGCGCACCGACAAAGAAATGAGGTTGCGTCTGGCGGCCGTGCGTTCGCTGGGATCGCTGCGTAGGGAGACGAGCGCCGACGATTTGGGAGCGCTCTACGCCACGGAACCGGAGACCGCGGTTCGGGGCGGCATCCTCGATGCACTCTTTTCGCAAGGCTCGGTCAAGCACATCGTCGCCGCGGCACGCAAGGAGAACGATCCGGAACTGAAGCGTCGGGCCGTGCAGCGGCTCAGTAGTATGAAATCGAAGGAAGCGACGGAATATTTGGTAGAGTTACTGAATAAATGAAGTACTTTCCTCGGTTTCTGGCCTTACCCTTCTCCGCTCGTGACTCTTCAACTGCTCCCCTCCTTCGCTCCCCGCAAGCGTGGGACGGCATCGTCATCTAAAATAGAGGGCGGGCGACGCAGCCTGCTTGATGGAGGAAAAGAACTGATGATGGATCGAAGGACGGCTTTGCGGGGCTTATTCACCCCCGCCACGATCCTTGGCCTTGACGCTACCTTCGCCGCGCATCGCACCGACGCGGCGCAGGTGGGCGCTATGGACAAGATCAAAGTAACTAAGCTTGAGACGTTCGTTCTCAAGAACTCGTGGGTATTCGTAAAGATCTCGACCGACGCGGGCATCACCGGCTGGGGTGAGATGTTGAAGGACGATGCGAAGGCGTGCGCAGCCGGTGCTCTCGAAGTAGCTGGATATCTGGTCGGTGAGGACCCTACGCGTGTCACGCACCACTGGCAGGCGATTCATCGTGGCGCCTTCTATCGCGGCGGCCCGATCAAGACCGCGATCTCGAGCGGCATCGATCAGGCACTATGGGACATTACCGGCAAGGTTTACGGAGTTCCCGTGCATCGCCTGATGGGCGGGCCGACGCGGGACCGGGTGCGCGTCTACGGAACCGTCAACGCGGAAAATGGCGTAAATGCAATGAAGACGCTGCTGCGGCCAGCGGGGCGGGCGCCTTACAAACATGCCGAAGGCACGGCCTACATCGAGAGCTGTGTGGAGTTCTTCAAAGAACTGCGTAAGAAACATGGCTCGGGTGTGGACATTGGCGTGGAGTTTCATGGTGCCGTGCAACCGACCACGGCGATGGTGCTGATGAAGGCGCTGGAGCCCTACAATCCTTGGTTTTACGAGGAGATTTCCCAGGCTCTGAACGTGGACATTATGGCGGAGATGGCGAAGAAGACCCACATTCCCATTGCCACGGGCGAGCGAATCTTTACCAAATGGGGCTTCAAAGAGATCTTGGAGAAGCGGGCGGCGACCATCCTGCAGCCGGATATCTGTTACGCCGGAGGAATTACAGAGCTGAAGATTATTGCGGGCATGGCTGAGGCTTACTACACGCCGATGGCGCCGCATAATCCCCAAGGGCCCTGTTCCTTGGCGGCGAGCTTACAACTGGCGGCGTCGATCCCGAATTTCCTGGTACAGGAGCGCGGCGACAACGAGTATGCCGACTTACTCGCGAAACCGTTACCGCCGATCAAGAACGGCTATCGGCCGCTGCTTACCGATCCGGGCCTGGGCATCACGATTGACGAGAATAAACTGAAGGCTCAGGTGGGCGAGCCGCGTCCGTACCGGCCCAGCTACGATAAAGACGACGGCTCAATCGTCGATTGGTAGCACTTACTCCGGATTCAGAATCTTGAGGATCGCCGGGCCATAGCGCGTCGCCATGCGTGGGCTGATGCCCGATACGGTGAGTAAGTCATCGTGATTGAAAGGCTCGGCTTCCAAAATTGCCGCGAGCACTTTGTCGGAGAAGATGCGGAAGGCCGGAACGCCTTGCTGTTTGGCTTCGGCAAGGCGCCATTTTTTAAGGGCCTCTTCGCGAGGGTCGGCCTGAGCGGCGGGCGCGGTTTTCTTGCGCGCTGGCTTGGTGGGCGCTTTGCCTCGCCGCGTCTTCGCACGTTTCACCGGGCGCTCTTTGATGAGTAACTCCAGGTTGACGCCGGAATCGGGCTGCGAGCCTTCCCAAGTAAGAGTCACTTTCCGGAAGACGATCTCGCGGCCTTCGGTGGTGAAAGTAGCTTCTTTGATTTCGATCAGGCCGGCGCGGGCGACCGCCGCGAGTAATTGCTCAAAAGTGTCGCGGTCGAACTGGCCCCCGAACTCCTGGTGTAACTTCCCAGTGGACCGGCCATCGGCCTTGCGTAGCGTGGCCAACACCATACTGACGATGCCCACTTCCTGGGCGGTGGCGGCGCGATAGGCCTGGGCTTCGGTGCTTTGCGGGGCGCAGAAGTCACAAAGGCCGCAGTTGGTTTTGGCACCCGCATGGTCACCGAAGTGGGCCACCAGCGCACACATCCGGCAACGGTTACCTTCCGTGAAGCGGAGCATACTTTGTAACTGCGTCACGCGCTGGCCGATTTGGCTTTGATAGGGATCGCGCCAACCGTCGTTACCGCGGGTGACGTTCTCCGCGAAGTCGACGATCGCGCCGCCGTGGATCCAGAGTTTCTCGAGCGCTTTGTCGAAGGTTTCGGCCTCGATCTTCAGGCGCTTCTGTAAGTCCTCTTTGGCTTCCGGGTCGAGGCGCAGCGCGGTGAAGATACGATCCAGTAACTTGATGTCCGGATAGTCGCGCTCGTGGAAGAAATCGTGCGTATGCCGGTCGGCGTAAGAATGCATCAACACGGCGCGCGAAGGAAGACCATCACGGCCAGCGCGGCCAATTTCCTGATAGTAGCCTTCCACACTGCCGGGCAGGGCGATATGGATCACGGTGCGGACGTCGGATTTGTCGATGCCCATGCCGAAGGCGATCGTGGCGACGATGACGTCGAGTTGGCCGGAGAGAAAGGCGCTTTGCACTTTTTGCCGCACGGATGTGGCGAGACCGGCGTGGTAAGCGGCGACCGGGAAATGGCGCTTGAGTTCGGAGGCGAATTCGTCGGCCTTCTTGCGAGTGGGCGCATAGACGATGGCCGGCCTTCGCGAGGGAGTGCTTAGTAACTCGCGGACTAAGTCGATGCGCTCACTAGGCGAAGCCTCGATCACCTCGATGGCGAGGTTATCGCGCCGGAAGCCCTGGATGAAGCGGCCTTGCTCGCCCAGGTTGAGCTGGGTGGCGATGTCGTTTTGGACGATGGGCGTGGCGGTGGCAGTGAGGGCGATGACGGGAGCGGGGCGCAGCAAGGGTAAGTGCTGGCCGAGCGTGCGATAGTCCGGCCGGAAGTCGTGGCCCCATTGGGAGATGCAATGCGCTTCGTCGACCGCGACTAAGGAGGGCTTGCGTTTTGCGAGCATTTCGGGGAAGCCAGGAACGCGCAGTCGCTCGGGGGCAATAAAGAGAAATTGTAAGTTGCCTTGTAAGTAGTCGATGCAGGCTTGGCGGGAATCCGCGCGGTCCCGGCCAGAGTGGATGCGCTCGACGGCGAAGCCGCGCTCCTTGAGTTTGGCGACTTGGTCTTCCATCAACGCGATCAGCGGGCTGATGACTAACGTGGTGCCGCCGCGCGCAAGCCCGGGTAATTGATAGCAGAGGCTCTTGCCGGCACCAGTGGGCATGACTAACAACACGTCGTGCCCTTCCACCACGGCGCGGCAGACGGCCTCCTGGCTGGGGCGAAATTGCGAGAAGCCGAAGGCCGACTGCAGCAGGGCAGGCAAGTCGTCTTTGTCGCCGTCGAAGGTCGGCATCGGCCGCGGGGCTGTCGCGACGACCGTGCCGGTGGTGGCGGCGGACGCTTGGCGAACCTGCGGCGTAGCATGAGTTTCACCGACCTTGCCGACCACTTGCCGTACATAGTCTTCGATGCCTTTCACAAAGGGCGGTAACTCGGCTTGGCCCCGCTCGATCCGCTTCAGAAACGCTTCCCACTGGCCGGTCATGATGGGGCTTTTTACTTCCGGATGCACCACCTCAATTAAGTGAATTCCCTTGTCGGTCGCCTCAAGCGTCTTGCCTTCGCGCTGGACATAGCCGCGTTTGAGTAGCACTTCGATGATGGAGGCGCGTGTAGCGGGCGTCCCCAGGCCGGTCTCTTTCATCGCATCGGAAAGCTCTTTTTCGTCGAGTGTCTTACCCGCGGTTTGCATGGCCGTAAGTAACGTCGCGTCGTTGAAGCGCTTGGGGGGCCGGGTTTTCTTGAGCGCCGACTCAGCGTCGAGGACATCCTGTAATTGGTCCGGCCGCAAGCTGGTCGGCAGCGTCTGCCCGGCGTCGCTCTCCTTGCCTTTCTTATCCGTGACGATATCGAGCACTTTCCAGCCCAGTTGGCGTATCACGGTGCCGCTGGAATGGTAGCGATCGACTAAGTTGGCATTGGCGATGGCCGTAACCACTGTCGTGACTTCGGTTAAGAAATCGTCGTGCCAAGCCGAGAGTAATCGGCGGCAGACTAAGTCGTAAAGGCGACCTTCGTCTTCGCTCAGCCGGGCGTTCTTAGGCGAAGTAGCCGTGGGGATGATGGCGTGGTGATCCGTAATCTTCGCGTCGTCTACGTAACGTGGGCCCAGCAGTGAGCCGGTACCAGGGGCGAGTAAGTCTTTGTATTGCGGACCAATCGCATTCACGATCTGCGGCAAAGTCTTGGCAATTGCCTGCGATAGATGACGACTATCGGTGCGGGGATAGCTGAGTAACTTGTGCGTTTCGTAAAGGGCCTGCGCGACGTCGAGGGTTTTTTGCGCGCTAAAGCCGTAAAGTCGATTGGCATGGCGTTGTAACTCTGCTAGGTCATACAAGTTCGGCGGACCCATGCGCTTCGATTCCGGCTGCACGGATTCAATGCGGGCCACACCGGACTTCGCCCGCGCGACGACCGCCTTCGCTTCCTCGGGCTCGGCCGGTAAGCGCATCGTCTGTTGTAAAGTCTCGTTCTTCGCGACGGGGCGAAAGTAAGTGCCCTGGTAAGTGGGGCGCGGCGCGACGCTTCCTTGCGGCGAGAAAGTAACTACCACCTCGCGATACTCTTCGGGTACAAAGGCGCGGACGGCGAGTTCGCGCTCCACGATCATGGCCAGCGTGGGAGTCTGCACCCGGCCCACGGAGAGCTCTTCGTCGAAGGCGATGGAGTAAGCGCGGGAGAGGTTCATGCCGACCAGCCAATCGGCACGGCTGCGCCCGCGGGCGGCGTCGCCCAGGCCATCGTACTCGTGGGCGTCCTTAAGATTCTCGAAACCCGCGCGGATGGCTTCGGCGGTGAGCGAAGATATCCAGAGACGATCGACGGGCTTGTGGGTGTGGGCGGCCTCGTAAATGTAGCGGAAGATGAGTTCGCCTTCGCGCCCCGCGTCCGTCGCGCAGACGATGCGACCGACTTTGGGCGAGTTCATGATCTGGCGGACCACCTCGAATTGGTCCTTGGTTTTGTCGTAGACGACCAAGGGCCACTCTTCCGGCAGCATCGGCAGCAGATGGCGGCGCCATTGCTTCCATTCCGGCCGGATTTCGTGGGGTTGCGCGAGCGAAACCAGATGGCCGATGGCCCACGTCACGATGTAGCCCGCGCCATGCAGGTAGCCGTCGCCCTTTTGGTTGGCGCCGAGCACTTTGGCGATGTCGCGGGCGACGGAAGGTTTTTCCGCAACGACGGCGACTGTGGATACTGCGAAGGGAGTGGACAAGGGCAGGTTCTATTGTAGCGAGCGCGATACACTGGCGGAGATTATGAGTTCACCCTGGATTCGAACTTTCTGCCTCAGCTTGCCGCATGTGACGGAGGATGTGAAGTGGGAAAAGGACCTGGCGTTTTGCATCGGCAAAAAGATGTTTGCCGTCACTTGCCTGGAGCCCGCCGCAGTGGTGCTGTCGTTTAAGTGCACGCCGGAGACGTTTTCCGAACTGACGGAGCGGCCAGGAATTATTCCCGCACCCTATCTCGGCCGGGCGCATTGGGTGGCGCTCGAAAATGAGGACGCTCTAACACGGAAGGAACTAGAGCCACTGTTGCGCAAGGCATACGAGCTAGTGCAGGCCAAGCTACCGAAGAAGTTGCAGGCCGGCGTAGGCCACTGACGAAGTAGAATGGCGGAATGAGAATTCTGCTGTTGTTGCTGGCCACGTTCGCCTTTGGGGCCGATAAGACGATCCTGCTCGTAGCGGGCAAGCCCAGCCATCCGCCCGGTCAGCATGAGCACAATGCTGGCGTGCGGCTGCTGGCGAAGTGGCTGAATACCGTGCCGGGCGTGCGGGCGACGGCTTCTTACAATGGAGCCTGGCCTAGCGATGCCGACTTTGCCAATGCCGACGCGATCTTATTCTTCTCCGACGGCGGCGACAAACATTTCGGCTTTGCCGAAGACCATCCGGTGGCGATCACCAAGGCGGCGAAGCGCGGGGCGGGCCTCATGTTCTTACACTACGCCGTTGAGCCGCCAGAGAAGAGCGGACACCCGGAGATGCTCGAGTGGCTAGGCGGTTACTTTGAGCCTTTTTACTCCATCAATCCGCATTGGGATGCCAATTACACGAAGTTACCGGCGCATCCGGTGATGAAGGGTGTGGAGCCGTTCACGCTGCGAGACGAATGGTATTACAACATGCGTTTTCGCGAAGGCAAAAAGGGCGTGACGGACTTACTAGTCGCCACGCCACCCGCCAGCACCGTCGGCGCCAATGGGATTCGGAGCGGGAACGCGGATGTGCGCCAGAAGATCGGGCAGCCGCAGACCGTGGCCTGGGCCTATCTCCGGCCGGGCGGCGGGCGTTCGCTGGGCCTGACGGGCGGGCATTTCCATAAGAATTTGGGCAACGAGAATTGGCGCAAGGTCTTACTGAATGGGCTGTTGTGGGTGGCGAAGGCGCCGGTGCCGAAGGGCGGTGTGACGGTGACGGTGACGGAGGCCGAATTGGCCGAAGGCCTGGATCCGAAACCGCCACCCGCTCCGAAGGGAAATTAGCGCTTCGGAGCCCGGACGAGGGCGTCGATCAAGAAGCCTTGGCGCCAGGCATAACCAGCGGTGCCGGGCGCGGCGCGGTCGAGGGCTTGGCGGGACTGGCCCGACCGGCGTAAGGCGTAGCCTAGATTTTTGAGGGACATCAAGGTGTCGGCGTGGGACGGCCCCAGCGCGGATTCCCTGATGTCGAGCGCCTGCCGATAGCGCTCCACCGCGGCTGTGTAGTTGCCCAGGTGGCACTCGGAGGCCGCCAAGTTGGCGAGGATCGCCGCCCGCGTCACAGAACGCGGCTCGTGTTCAAGCGCTGCCTGGAAGAGCACTCGCGCGTGGGGAAAGTCAGTGGCGGTGAAGGCGCGGGCGCCCATTGCCTGAAAGGTCGCGCCCGGCAAGGTCAGGAAAACAATTAAGGCGGATGCGATCAACATGAACCATTTGCTCCTCTAAACCCTTAGGCGTGGTTTTGTTCCGAGAACGGCCAAGCGCCCGCAAATTTTTTTCGGCCCCGCCCGGCCCGTTACACTAGAGCCATATGCCCCGTTTCGCCGGCGTTGACTACCTGCAAATCGATTCCCTCTTCAACGAGCAAGAGCTGCTTGTGCGCCAAACCACGCGCCAATTCGTGGAAGAACGCGCCATGCCGCTGATTCGCGATTGCTTTCGCGACGGCCGCTTCCCCAAGGAACTCATCCCCGAAATGGGCGAGCTCGGCTTTTTCGGCGCCAATCTCGACGGCTACGGCTGCGCGGGCATGAGCAATGTGGAATATGGCCTCATCATGCAGGAGATCGAACGCTGCGATTCGGGCCTCCGCAGCTTCGTCTCCGTGCAAGGCGCGCTGGTAATGTACCCGATCTTCACTTACGGCAGTGAGGAGCAGAAGCAGCATTGGCTGCCGCGTATGCAAGCCGGCAAAGCCATCGGCTGCTTCGGCCTCACCGAACCGGGCTTCGGCTCGAATCCGGCCGGGATGCTCACCAAGGCCGTGCGCGATGGCGACCACTGGGTGCTGAATGGCGAAAAGACCTGGATCACCAATGGCAGCGTTGCGGACGTGGCCGTCGTCTGGGCCCGCGCCGAAGACGGCATTCGCGGCTTCCTCGTCGAGGCGGGCACACCCGGCTATTCGACGTCCGATATCCACGGCAAGCTCTCCATGCGCGCTTCGGTGACGTCGAGCCTGGCCTTCGCCGATTGCCGCATTCCCGCCGCCAATATGCTGCCCAATGTGCGCGGGCTGAAGGGTCCGCTCGGTTGCCTTTCGCAAGCCCGGCACGGCATCGGCTGGGGCGTCCTTGGCGCGGCCATGGACTGTTACGAGACCGCGCGCCAGTACACCATGCTCCGCAAACAATTTGACGACAAGCCGATCGCCGGGCATCAGTTAGTGCAGGAGAAATTGGCGTGGATGATTACGGAGATTACCAAGGCGCAGTTACTGGCGTTGCAGTGCGGCCGTTTGAAAGATAAGGGCAAGCTCGATCCCGCGCACATTTCGATGTTGAAGCAGAATAACGTCACCATTGCTTTGGAGTGCGCTCGGCTCTCTCGCGACTTACTCGGCGGAAACGGCATTATGGACGAGTATCCGATTATGCGGCACTTGTGTAACTTGGAGACAGTGAAAACTTACGAGGGGACTGACCATATCCACACGCTGGTGATCGGCGAGCGGGTGACGGGCATTGCGGCTTATAAATAAACTTGATGTTTTCGCTTCGAGGGTAAACTCAATGGGGCGCGTCGCGTTAGCGATGAGTCACTGTGACCACCGGAATCTCTGGAGCTTGGGTCGCCCGGCTGAAGCCGGGGGCTAGAGTCCTAACTGCATCAGCCGTTCGCGAAGATACTCCTGATCAATCGGACTTACCGCCAAAGACAAGGCCCGGCGATAGGCTACCGCCGCCTCACCGGTACGGCCCAAGCGGCGCAGCAAATCGGCGCGCGCGGCGTGGAGCAGATGGTAGCGCTCGAGCGAAGTTAACTCCTCCATCAGCCCTAAACCCTCCTCCAGCCCGCGGCTCATCGCCACTGCCACCGCATAGTTCAGCCGGACGACCGGCGTATCCTGATGCCGCAGTAACTCCCGATAAAGCCGCTCAATTTGGGCCCAATCCGTCCCGCACGAAGAAAGCGATTCGGCATGCACCGCGGCAATGGCCGCTTGGAGCTGATAACTGGCGGGCTGGCGGCGCGCTAAGGCCGCTTCCACCAACGTCAGGCCTTCCCGAATTTTAGCCTGATTCCACAAGCGGCGGTCCTGCTCCTCAAGGGTCCGAAATCGTCCGTCGGCGTCGATGCGAGCCACCGACCGGGAGTCCTGGAGTAACATCAGCGCCAGTAAGCCAGAGGTTTCTGGCTCCTGCGGCATCAAATCCCGCAGCACGCGCGCCAAACGAATTGCTTCGGCGGCCAGCGACTTCCGTTGGTTCGAGTAACCTTCATTAAAAATGAGATACAACGTGGCGAGCACCGCGTCCAAACCGCGCTGGCAACTCACTCGGCGGCGGCACTTGGTACGGAATTCCCGCCAGCTGTATCTTGCGCTTGGCGCGCACCAATCGTTGCGCCAGGGTCGGCTCCGGCAACAAGAAGGCGCGGGCAATTTCCGGAGTCGATAAGCCGCCCAAGGTATGGAGCGTCAGTGCCACTTGGGCCTCCAACGAGAGCGCCGGATGACAGCAAGTAAAGATGAGCCGCAGTTGGTCGTCGCGCATTTCCCCGTCGTCCTCTAATTCCCGCGGCATCGTAACTGGCTCCGCATAATCGAGCAGCGATTCCGCGCGGTGCGCCTGCACGCGCCTTCGATCGAGCAGCTTTCGCTTGGCGGTCGTCAGGATCCAGGCGCCCGGCGTATCCGGCACCCCGGTGCGCGGCCAATGGTCCAGCGCCTCCACCAAAGCGTCCTGGAAGGCTTCTTCAGCCGAATCGAAGTTGCGCGCCAAGCGGATGAGCGTGGCCAGAATCCGGCCACGCTCCGCTTGAAAGACGGCTTCAACCATGCTGCATGTTGGCCATGTCCATCACGGGCCGAACCTCGACGGCGACGCCGGAGAAAGTGTGGATCGCGCAGATCTGCTTGGCACAGGCCAGCGCCTCATCGAGGTTCGGGCAGTTGACGATGTAGTAGCCACCCAGTTGCTCCTTGGTTTCGGCGTAGGGCCCATCGGTGCTGATGGCGGCCGAACGCACGGCTTGGCGAACGAGGGTGGCTGTGGAAACGGGCTGAAGCGGATCGCCCGACACGTAATAGCCCTTCTTCCGAATATCCTCGGTGAAGGCGAAGTAGCCGCCGAAGAGCTGTTGCATTTGTTCCGGCGTGCTGGACGAATCGGCGCCTTCGTCGTTATAGATCAGCAGCATGTATTTCATGGGGTTTCCTTTCGAGTGGGGTGCCATCGAGCGGCACGCTCACCATTGCGACGAGCGAGCCGTCCGGAAATCGACAGCCCTTGCAAATTTATTTTGGCCTAAAGTACAGGCCGGCGACAGCCGATATACAGGCTTCAGTTCATTACGTGTGGTTCCTGACCGGGCTCTTCGTGTGCATCGGCCAGGAAATTTTATGAGGGGCCGTTTCGACGGACCCTCTTTTTTCTTGGCATCCTGTTAGACATGGGATTGATTCTATTTGGGATACTCGTTTGGGCGCTTTCCACCGGCACGCCCTTTCCGACGATTGAGGCCGAGACACTGGCCGGCGGCAAGCTCAAGTTGCCGGACGCGGCCAAGGGTAAGCCGGCCCTGGTTGTCGTCACCTTCAGTAAGGAGGCTGGCGACGCCTCAAAGCCTTGGTGTACCCGGTTCCTAAAAGATTCGCCCAACGGCCAACTTTTCCAGATCGCCTCGCTCGAAAAAGCGCCTCGGCTGGTGCGGGGGCTGATCCGGCGAGGCATGCGGGGTGACATGCCGTCAGCCCTACAGGCGCGGATGATGCTGCTGTACGAAGGCGAAGCCGCTTGGCGCAAAACCGTGGGCGTCACCAACGACGCCTACCCCTGCCTCGCGATGCTCGACGCCGACGGGCGCATCGTGTGGTTTCATCAAGGCCCCTTCGACGAAGTCGCCTACCAGAAGTTGCGTCAGCATGCGTTTTGAAATTGAGGCCGTCTGCCCGGAAACCGGGGCCCGCGCCGGCTACCTCTATACCGCCCACGGCGTCATTCCCACCCCCATCTTCATGCCCGTCGGCACCCAAGGCACGGTGAAGGGCCTGACGCCAAAGCAGTTGATCGAAGAGGTGGATGCGCCCATCATCCTCGGCAACACCTATCATCTTTACCTGCGGCCCGGCCCGGAACTGATGGAGCGCCACGGCGGTCTGCATGGCTTTATGAGCTGGCCGCGGGCGATTCTCACCGATTCGGGCGGCTTCCAGGTCTTCAGCTTGTCGGGTTTGCGCAAGATCTCCGATGAAGGCGTCGTCTTCCAGTCGCACCTCAACGGCGACCGGCATTTGTTCACTCCCGAAGGCACAGTCGACGTCCAGATGGCCTTCAACTCCGACATCCTGATGGTGCTCGACGAATGCGTCGGCTACCCGGCCGAGCCGCGCGAGATCCGCCAAGCCATGGATCGCAGCGTGGCTTGGGCCAAACGGCAGTTCACCCACTATCGCGATCGCCATGCGGCACGCGTGGCAACGAACACCTTGTTTCCCATCGTCCAAGGCGGAATGGATCCGATCCTCAGGGCCGCCTGCGCGGGCGAGTTAGTGGGGCTCGATGCCGAAGGCTATGCCATCGGCGGATTGAGCGTCGGCGAGCCGCGCGAATTGAGCCTCGCCATGACCGAAGTTACCGCGCCCTTACTGCCCTACGGCAAGCCCCGTTACGTGATGGGAGTGGGGTTACCCGAGGAACTAACCGAGTACGTCGCCCGCGGCGTCGACATGATGGATTGCGTGATGCCGTCGCGCAATGCCCGCAATGGCTGCTTGTTTACGAGCCAGGGTAAAGTCCTGATCAAGCAAGCGCGCTTCCGGGAGGACTTTGGCCCGCTCGATCCGGCTTGCGCTTGTTACACTTGCCGCACCTTTAGTCGAGCTTACTTACGGCATTTGTATATCGCTAGCGAGATGTTATTCGGCACGCTGGCTACGTTGCACAACTTACGCTTTTACCTGGACCGCATGCGCGCTATGCGCCTGGCCATTATGGAAAGGCGCTTTCCGGCGTTCTTGCGGGAGTCACGCGCGGTGCGGGAGCAGGTGGCGTGATGATTCCGATGGGGTACCTGTATCGCCAAGTGGCCGTTCGACCGGAATGGCTGAAGGCGGAGCAGGTGGTCGATCTCTATTCGCTTCATGACTGCGCGTCCAAAAACTTCGTGAACTTCACCAAGTTTTGGAAGCATGACGGCTTCTGGATGTTTGATTCGCCAGGGATCATGGAGGAACTGGCGAGGGAGCACGGATTTGTATTGGCCGGCTTGCAACTCTTCTATTACGAAAGCCGGATGACTCTTTCCCAACAAATGTAGACGTGCCGGCGGTGAAGACTTTCGCGGGTTTCGAGATTGCCTCCTTCAGCTATACCAACTTTGTCGAGTCTTCGCCCTTGTTAGCGGCTTGGCCGAGCGGCTCCGGACGAATTCTCATGCCTTTTCGATACCTTCGAGGATGCACGCGAGGCTCTCGAAGCAGATCATCCTGAGATTCATGACCCCGGACCCTATCGCATCATCGCCGTGAACCATTCCGGAAGACTAACTCACAGCCTCCAGAAACTCGTCCACCTCTAGGCCCGCCTTCGAAATCAAAGCTCGCAGCGTACCGCGAGCGACGGTCGCATGATCTGGCATAGAAAGGGTGACGGGCATGCCATCTTTCGTCAGAATGATATGACTACCCTTCCGCCGCACCACCTGCCAACCAAAGTGAGTAAAACCTCGAATCACATCGCGCGGGCGCAGCAGAGGAAGGGCTGGCATTAGACCGCGACTTCCACCTCGCGCGTGGTGATTACCGGCGGCAGGCCCTGCTCGGCCCGCACCGCCAAACATTCGCGGATGGCGTCGGCGACATTCAGTTCGGCCTCCGCCGCGGTAAGACCCTGGCTGACGCAGCCAGGGACGGCGGGGCATTCCGCGATGAATACGCCGTCCTCGTCCTGATAGATGCTGACCAGAAACTTCATCTCATCTGACATTGTACTAGCTGCCCGCCTTCCAGAACTTGCTGGGCTTCGCCGTGTACACGCCCTGGCACATTTGCGCGCCCGTAACGCGGTGCCGGATCAGATGGCGTGAGATTTCTGAAGCGTGACAATCTTGTTACAATTTGATGAATGTATCGCCTCCTCAGTGTCATCGCCCTGACGGCGCTTTGCGTTGGAGCGCAGGTACCGCAGTTGGAATCGTGGACGGATACCACATTCACGGTCTGGCGCAATCAACGAACCGAAGTAAATGTCAACGCCCAGTTGCGCGCCTATCCCAGCCTGCTGGACGCTTACCGCACGCGTACCGGACCCATCATCGAGCACCGGCTGCGCGATGGCCTTTCCTTGTGGGGCGGAGCCTATTTCCAGCATTTGCAATCCAGTGCCGGACCGCGACCGAGCTTTGATGATTTCGAGCGATACTTCGGAGGTTTGATCTACCGAATGTATCGGAACCGCCTCATCCAGGTGGACGGTCGCACGGTGGCTGAGCGATTTGTGGGGGTGAGGGCGGGCGATTATTCGCGCTTCCGGCAACGGGTTCTGGTAACGTTTAACAAAACAGTGGCGCCGTATGTGAGCAACGAAGTCTTTGGCAACCGGACCGGTCTCTTGAGCAACCGCACTGCAGCCGGTATCCGCGCGCGGGTGACCCCAGAGTGGACTCTGCTGACGGGGTACTTGTACGAAAACCGGTCCTTCGCGAATCTGCCGAACCGGCATGCGCTGGTGATGAGCGTCGTCTACCGCACGTCGATCGCGGCTCATTAGCTGCTCATCGTCGGTGACCCATGGTAAGCCGCCCGCCGCTCCTCCCGATACCCGCTTTTCGCCGCCACCCGCAAAGACGCGGCATTGTCCGGATGGATCAGGCATACCGTCCGGATGAACCGCGAATCGCCCCAAGCATGAATCGCTCCCACCGCCTGCCTGGCGTAGCCCTTTCCGTGCGCCGCGCTGACGAAGACCCAGCCCGCCTCGGGCCTGCGGTCTAGCCCCGAGGAAAGGTCGCGCTGATAGTCGGCGAATCCCAACTTGCCCACGAAGGCTCCCGTCGAACTTTCCTCCGTGACCCAATAGCCAAACCCCAGCAGCGCCCAATGGCCGACATAGAGCAGCAGCCGCGTCCAGGCCTCTTCCCCGGTGAATGGCCTACCGCCAATGTATCGAGTCACCACCGGTTCGGTCCACATCGCCGCGCAAGCTGCGAAGTCCTCCACCCGATGGCCGCTCAAACGCAGCCGGGCAGTCTCGAGGATGGGAGCCGTCATCTTACTCCAGGCCAAACAGGGCCATCCACGGGGCCAAACAGGGCCATCCACGGCCAAACAGGGCCGGCCAAACAGGGCCATCCACGGGGTGGTCCGGGTTTTCAGTAAATCTTATCAAATCAACCACTTACCAACCGCGAACTGCGGATTTTGCCGCCGGATCGACAGTTTCGCCCCGGTCGAGGCTCAGTCCCCGGCGCAATCGCCCGCAGCCAAATCCCTCAGGACTTCCGCGCCGGCGCCGGCAAGGCTCGGCGGCCTTCCGGCGGCGGGCAGATGTCTTGCAAAAACTCGAGCCGCTTGCGGATGCTCCGGCTGGCCAACTGCCGCGGCCCCGGCTCCACGTCGATATCGCAGCAAATGCCATGCAAGTACAGCGTCATCGTATCGATCATCGATTGCCGCGCATACTCAAAAAAGCCCTTGCCCGGCTTCTTCTTCGCCCCGTTGGTTTCGAGATAATCCTGCTTCATCCGCCAACTGGCTTCGTCCATCTCGCCGTGTACTTGGTGCTTCACTTCGTCGGCCAGCAGATCAATATAAGCATCCTGATGGATCGCCGGCATCCGCTCCGTCACCATCGCGGCGATCGACCGGAAGAAGTAATAGTGATAATCGTTAAGGTTCGATTCCTGCGCCGCCAGAAACAAGGCATGCCCCGGCGCGCGGAAGAACCCGGCGGCGAAACCATAAGCACCTTCCGAAGGCCGCTTCGTCGCCACTTTCAGGACGGCCGGTTTGCCCTTCTCCGCCGCGCTCACCTGCTCAAGGTAAGGCACGAAAAACAACTGCACCGGCACGATCAGCTCGAGCGCCTTGGGCGGCAAGGCTGTGATGGGCTCTTCGAGAAAGTCCTTCAGATCCTCCTCGTGCAGCTTCACGCCCGTAAAGACATACGAGAACTGGTCGTTATACCGGATCAGATGGGGCGTCAGCTCGAGCGCCAAGGCTTCGAGGTTCGCGTAGGAGTCAAGGTCAAGAGTTGGGGCCATGCGGCTAACTTAGTCTACCAGTCGATCGCCATTCGTCACTTCGGCTTCGGTTTTGGCCAGGCCTTCGCGAACTCTCGCCACAGCGCTTGGGTTCGATTCGGTGTGGAGAAATCCAAACGCGTCCCCGGCCATCGCCGCGTACTTCAGCGCCAACCGCTCCGGGTCCCGGCCCGCATTGAAGGATTGAATCCGCGTGTATAGATCCGGCTTCACGATGCTTCTACTCTACGCCCGCTGCGAACGCTTTACCAGATAGACGCCCACAAAAATAATCATCATTGCCGTAAGTTCACGCCCGCCAAACGGCTCCCGGTAGAAAATCCAACCCAAACTTACCGCCACCACCGGGTTCACGTAAGTGTAGGTCGAAACGATCGACACCGGCAACTTACCCAGCACGTAGATATAGGCGCTGTAACCGACAATCGAACCAAAAATAACTAAGTACAGCACGGCCAACAAACCACGCGTCGTCCATTCCCCAGAACCGAGCGGGCCGGGCCTATGCGGCACCACGGCAATCAGCAGGAACGTCAAAGCGCCAGTGACAAACTGCTGCACCGCGCCGCTCACAATCGGGTGCGCATTCGTCGCCTGCGTCGCCGACAAGCTGCGGCGCCGAAAGAGAATCGCTCCCAACGCCCAGGCCAAGTTACCCACTTGCAAGATCAAAAAACCCTTCACATTGGCCGGCGAAAAGCCCTCCTGCAGATTCTTCGGAAACACCAGCAACGCCGTCCCCGTAAAGCCCACTAACATTGCCGCCAAAGTCCCCCGATGCAGCCGCTCCCCGCCCGGAATCGCACTTTCCACCAGCACGGTCCACAATGGCGACGTCGTAATATACAAAGCCGCTAGGCTCGAAGGAATCATGGTCTGCGCGAACGCCAAGGCCCCACTCGACACGCCCAGCGGCAACAAGCCATAGAGCGCGGTGAAGAATAACTCACGCCCCCGCGGAAAAGCGGCGCCCCGCCACGCGGCGATACTCAAAAGAATCGTGCCCGAAGTCAGAAAGCGTGTCGCCAGCAGCACCAAGGGCGGCATCGACTCTAGCGCCACCCGGATCGCCAAAAACGTCGTCCCCCAAAAGAAACATACGGCCGCCAGTGCCAAGTACGCCTTGAAAAGGTGATGCTGACGCCACTGCGCCCACAAACTGATAGGACTCGCCAATCCTTACCTTAGTACAATAGCGGTTTGATCGTCACTCTCACCATCAACCCGGCCATCGACCGCAACGTCCTCGCCGACCGGCTCGTCTTCGACGACCGCGCCTATATCCTCGAAACCAGCGAGGCCGCCGGCGGACGCGGCATCATCTCCTCCAGCGTCATCCACGCCTTCGGCGGCAAAACCATCGCCATCGCCACCGCCGGCGGCGAGAATGGCCCCCGCTTCAAAGAACTGCTCGGCAACCATAGCTTCCCCGTCCACTTCGTCCCCATCCGTCACTCCATCCGTAATAACCTCACCATTACCGATAAGAACGGCCTCTCCGTCAAGCTCAACGAACTCGGCTCGCCCATGTCGCCCGAAGAACTCGACAAAGTGGAGCAGACCGTCCTCAGCCGCCTGCCCAAGGCCGATTGGCTCATGCTCTGCGGCAGCGTCCCCCCAGGCGTGCCGCCGGACTTCTACCAACGCATCATCCGCCTCGCCCAAAAGCAAGGCGTCCAAACCCTGCTTGACACCGACAACCAGCCCCTGGAACTGGGCCTCGAAGCCGAGCCCACCGTCGTCAGCCCCAATCAGCAGGAAGCCGAACGCCTCTTGAACCGCGCCCTGCTCACCCGCAACAATTTCCTCGACGCCGTCGAGCGCATCCTCGACATGGGCGCCCAATCCGTCGTCCTCTCACTCGGCAGCCGCGGCGCCATCGGCGGCATCCGCACCGACAGCGGCGTCCGCGTGTGGGAGGCCATCGCCCCCCGCAGCGACGCCTTAAGCCCCATCGGAGCCGGCGACGCCCTCGCCGCCGCCTTCGT